>PAZA01000065.1 GCA_002715375.1 Halobacteriovoraceae bacterium | reverse complement strand
TATTTATATACATCAATTCACAAAAAAGCTCATTAAAAAAAGTTGTTCAAAAAACCTTTTAATCTCTATTTTACTTATTTTCGGCGCACTATTAACCAGCTGCACAAACCCAATTTTTTCAGACCTGTTCGATAAAAAAAGCTCTCTAGAATCAGTAAAGATTAAACTTCCCTCAGGTGAGATTATTAGAGTTAAACTAGCACTAAGTGAGGAAGAAAAAACGAAAGGGCTAAGCGGAATCTCTGATAGTCAATTTAAAAAAGATGAGGGCCTTCTCTTTTTTTATACTAAGAGAGGTAAAAGGTCATTTTGGATGCCTGATACCTATTTTCCTTTGGACATTTTTTTCTTAGATAAAAAGCTTAAAATCGTCGATATTGTTAGAAACCTTCCCAACCACCCAGGCTTTGAGGAACCTCCCCCAATACCAAGGGCCAGAACAGTTTATGCATTTCATGTTCTTGAAATGAGAAGCGACTCTCACTTGGCAAAAAAATTAAACCATGGAGATCAACTTCATTGGCTTTCTTCTATTTCCCTTTCTGAAATAGAATCAAGAATTCATCCTTAGAAATAAAACCCAAATGATCTCTCACTAATTTTTTTTGATGAAATTTATTATTTTTAATAAGTTTAATTTTCTTTTTTAGATCTAATTTATGATCGTGTAAGAAAGAAAGCTTCTGTATTTTTTTTTCATAATTCTTTTTCTGAGAAAAATAATCCAATACACCCCGATCAGATAGAACAAGCCTTGCTAACAAAATAAAACAAACTAGCCAAGATAGCTTTTTGAGAAACCTTAACCATTTTTCTCTTGGTCCCAAAAAGCTCCTTATTCCATCAATCCTTCTTTGAATAAATCCTGGAAATTTAAAAGGCTTTTTATGTGAACTTATATGATTTGTGCGGGGTGGCCTAGACGCTTCTTTTTTTCTAGCTCCAAGACCATTGCTTTTTGGCAATTCTCTCGGTCGCTTTTCGTGCCTAAGATTTTCTTGAGAAGGAGCACTCCTTCTTGGTGGTGGCGGAGGAGTTCTTTCTCTTTTTGGCGGTCTCTGAGGAGGACTCATTGGCCTTGCTGATCTGGGACTTCTTTGTGCCCTCGGAGGAGCCTGACGTGATACTTGATGGTAAGGCTCCTCACTTGGAACCTCTTCAAAGTCTTCCTCATCAAATTCATCTTCTTCATCATAAACATCAAAATCATCAAAGTTTTCTAACTCTTCTAGTGTATCTCTTAAATGATCTGGACGCTTTTGAACTACCGGTGCATGAACAGGAGCAGAAGATCTTCTCGGAGGAACCCTTCTTTGAGGTGCTCTGCCTAGAGCTGCCTTTCGATTAGATTCTACTCCAGTATTTCTATTTAGATTTTCTCTTGGTGGAGGTGGAGTTAATACAGCTTGATTGGATGGTTTGGGATTTTTCTTTGCTCTTTTAGCTCTGTTTCTTTCTATCGCCTTTCTTAGTCTATCTCCACTAGGAGAAGGGCTTCCAGGGCCATGAGATGTCCGTAGAGATTGTTCCAAAAAATTACTTCCTGCAAATTTTTCTAAACTTCCTGTCCTGAGTATTCTACCAAGATTAAAATTTTAAACAATTAAAATATTATTGCAGCTAAACCATTGGCTATTTAGAAAAGACCCGAAACCATTTGAAGTAAAATCATCACAACAAGCGGGGACAGGTCAAAAGGTAAATCCTGAGGCATAAACTCCCTAACTGGTTTACAAGTAAAATCAGCCAGCTTCTTTATCTGCACCCTCCATTCTGCGCCCCTAAATTGTGGAAGGTAACTTAGAACAACGTCAGCTATTATTACAAAAATATAGGCTTCAATAAGAAACTTTATCATCGGTATTCAACCCCTCTTAGACAATACACTCCACCATCATTGTTGCAGATTTTCCTTTTTTTCAAGACGTAATGCATAATAATATTTAGGATCAACGGAATTCTTGACTTAGAATAACTTTTTGATAAGAATGAGCGTCAATTCCATGGTCCCATAGTTAAATCGGATATAACGGAGCTTTCCTAAAGCTCAGTCAGGGGTTCGAATCCCTTTGGGACCACCACTTTTAACTCTTTTTTAGATTTTTAGATTATTTATGACCCTTAGGAAGTATAATTGTAAATTCACTTCCTTTTCCAAACTTACTTTTAACTTCTATCCGGCCTCCGTGAGCATCTACTATTTGTTTTGCAATATTGAGACCTAAGCCTAAACCTGGTTTTTCATGATGCTCATTTTCAACCCGACTAACATGTTCGAAGATGTATTCCAGTTTATCTTTCTCAATTCCTATTCCTGTGTCCTCTACACCTATAAACACCTCATCCTTTGCAATTTTACAAAAAACCTTAACCTGACCTTCCTCAGTAAATTTCAATGCATTATTAATTAGGTTAATGAGACAGTTCCTAAGTCTTGGTTCATCAATAACAAAGTTTTCACTTTTACTACAAAGGGATAATTCATAATTTATATTCTCTTTTTCTTTAGCAATAGGTACAGCGATTAAGTACGTATCTCTCAAAAATTCATTAACTTCCACATCATCTTTTCTAAGAACAATTTCACTTTTATTGAGTTCAACAGATGTTATAAGGTCTTGGACCAATGAATTCATTAATCTTGCATTCTTTCCAATAATTTTAAGAAACTCTCTCCCATCTTCAGAAATACCTTCAGAGTCTTCAATCAGTTGATAAAAACCTAAAATAGATGACAAGGGAGTTTTTAATTCATGAGAAACATTTGAAATAAACCTGTTTCTAATTTCATTATTAAAATACTTTTCTGAAAGGTTCCTTGCTAACTGAATTATCTCAAAACGATGGAATGGTTTTTTCAAATAAAGAAATTTTTCTTTATGCCTTATCGATTTAAAAATCTTTTCAATTACCCTGTCAAAATGAGCTGTAACAACAACGACTTCAATTTTAGGATCGATTTCATGAATGCTCTTCACAACTTCGTAACCACTAATCCCTGACATCTTTAAGTCAACAAAACAAACGTGAATGCAGTCACCTTCATCCTTTTTTTTCCGAACTAAAGAAAGACCTCCTTCTCCACTCAAACAGGTATAAACAAAAAAATTATCGCTAAATTCAGATTGGCTTGTTAATCCTTTATTCTGCCTTTTCTCTCTATCCATATGCTCTTCAAAAAAAGCTTTATAATTTTCCAAAATTTCTGATTCATCATCAATAAATAGTAGATTTCTCTTCACTTTTTACAACCCTAAGAAAAGATCAAAGGAACAAGAATACTTTGCAGAAAATATTATCTTATTTTACCAGTTAATTTTTCAGGAATAAAAAGTTATTAATTCTAAGAGGCTTTTTTTATTAACCTGTAACCTTCAGAATAAACGGACTTTATTGAAAATTCAGATTTTTTTATCTTCTTCCTTATCGTGGAAATATGAGTATCTACAATTCTTTCGTTTACATCATGCCCCTCAATTCTAATAAGGTCTAAAATCATATTTCTTTTAACTACATCTCCCTTATTTTGGGCCAGAGTCGTAAGAATTTTAAACTCACTAGATGTCAAAGACACATGAGCTCCACCAACTTTAACTTCCTGCCTTGAGAGGTCTATTTGTAAGTTCTCTAAGGCAATTATTTCGCCACGTTCTCCTGTCAAATTGGAAAAAACTCCATCAACAATAACTGACAATTCATAAGGCTCAAAAGGTTTTTCAATATAATTTATAGCCCCTAATTTATAGCCAATAGACCGTGAAGGACTACCTACTTTTGCCGAAAGAAAAATTATTGGAATATTTTTTGAATGCTCTTTAAGCTTTAACTCAGAGGCAATATTGTAACCATCCATATCGGGTAACATAATATCAAGAATAAGGAGGTCAGGAGAAAAGTTCTGTATTTCATCCAAACAGCCTTTACCAGTGGATTCAAGCTTAACATCATAGCTTTTTTTCAAAGTTTCGCTAACTAAACGCCTAATATCTGGATTGTCATCAACAACAAGGATTTTTTTCATGCTACCATTATAAGTTGAAGAA
The DNA here is from genome assembly GCA_002715375.1 of Halobacteriovoraceae bacterium. Classification (GTDB taxonomy): domain Bacteria; phylum Bdellovibrionota; class Bacteriovoracia; order Bacteriovoracales; family Bacteriovoracaceae; genus UBA7317. Next base: position 18,360 of record PAZA01000065.1, on the reverse strand, counting down.
AATTTTCTTCAAAGACTTTTTTAAGTAATCTTCAATTTTCGATTTATAAAACTAAAGAAAATCTATCTCTTTTTTGTAAATTTCCAACGTCAACTTATCAAAACAACAAAAAACGACTTTTTTTATACCAATTGAATCTTTGTTATTGAAAAAGTTGTAGGTTGTTTTTATTGCAACCTTGCAAGCTTCCTCTTTTGGATATCCATAAATACCAGTGCTTATAGCAGGAAAGGCCACAGTCCTTATTTTATTTTTCAAACAAAGTTTTAAAGCCGACTGATAGCAATTTTGGAGTAACTCTTTTTCTTTCTCGTTGCCCCCCTTCCAAACTGGGCCAACAGTGTGAATGACGTAGGATGCTTTTAATTGATACCCTTTTGTTATTTTTGCCTCACCAGTTAAACAACCTCCTAGACCTCGACACTCCTCTAGGAGGTCTTTACCTGCGGCTCTATGAATCGCTCCATCGACTCCACCTCCACCTAAAAGAGTGCTGTTCGCTGCATTAACAATAGCGTCAACTTCTAGCATTGTGATATCGCCAACGATGAGCTCTAACTTTTCTTTCAATTTTTTCTCCTTACAACTTATGAAAGGCATTAAATATACCCAATGATATTGAACTTTTTATATTTAAACAAAAATCCTGACCTCTTAAGGATAAGATCCTTCGCAAAAACAAAAAAACGCCTAAAAAGGCGCAATGCAATGTTTACACATCTATTTAAAGAAAAGTATGAGAAATTAACCCGGTTTATTTTATGTGCACTAGTAAAAAGGGACTTTTTTATGATCCGTCAAAATTTGGCAGCATTTTCTGTTATTGGCCTTGTAAGTGCCGTTGCTATAGCTTTTCTCTTTTGGCTCATATACTTTATGAACCCCGTACAAGTTAGTTCAACGAACTTAGTTAAGACCTTACCCTATTTAAATGCATTTCTTAACTCTTGCAGTGCCATTTGCCTTTTCCTAGGGGTCCGATCGATAAAAAATGGCGATAAAGAAAAACATATTAAATTAATGATAAGCTCACTTGTTTTCTCTGCCGTCTTCCTTTTAAGCTACATCACCTATCACACACTCCATGGGGACACTAAGTTTTTAGCAACAGGGGCCATTAGGCCTATCTACTTTTTCATCCTTATCTCCCATATTGTTCTCTCAATTGGGGCGCTACCAATGGTTTTAGGGACATTCTATTTAGGGTGGCAAAAGAAATGGGAAACTCACAAAAAATTGGCCAAATGGACTTATCCCATTTGGCTTTATGTTTCTGTTACAGGGGTCTTAGTTGTTGCAATTTTAAAAATATTCCAACCGTCTTAGATTCTTTCCTCAAACCATTTAGCAAGTTCACCGTTTTGAACAAGATCAAACATTTTGGAGACATCTTCAATTTTTGATCCCCCTCCCTGGGCAAAAACGGGTTTTCCACCACCCTTGCCTTCAATAGGAGTCAAAATTTTTCTAAGGAGGTCAGATGCATTGACCTTTTTTGAAAGCTCTTTCTTAACCCAAACAAAAGTTCGAACCGATTTTTCCTCAACACCAACAAGTGTCACAATATCTTGCTCACCCTTATCTATGAGTTGGTCTCCGAGAGTCTTAAGAGCATTCTTATCCTGATCAAGCCTTGCCATCATAAACTTGGCGCTATTTTTTAAAGTAAGGTTTAAATTTTCCTTGTACTCAACAGAAGAAGAGCTGAAACTCTCCTTAACCTTTTTCTTCTCTTTAGATTTCTTTTGAAGTTGAGAAATAGAACTAACAATATCCTCTGGTTTTGCTGCTAACATTTTACTGGCTTGCTTTACAATCTTTGATCGACTTTGAAGTAATTTGAAAGCTTCAGCACCCGTTACCGCTTCAATTCTTCTTATTCCTTTGGCCACACTACTTTCAGAAGTAATAACAAAAAGTCCTATTTCACCTGTGGAAGAGACATGAGTTCCTCCACAAAGCTCAACGGAATTTTTTCCAAAAGTAACAACTCGAACTTTCTCTTCGTAATTTTCTCCAAAAAGAGCAAGCGCCCCAGCTTCAAGGGCATCCCTGTATTCTAAAACTTCAGTTTTTCCACTTGAGTTTTCTCTAATCCATTCATTGACAATATTTTCTATCTTTTCAATTTCTTCTTCAGTAAGCGCCTTATTGTTTTGAAAGTCAAAGCGAAGTCTTTCATGATTAACAGCTGATCCCTTTTGAAGGGCATGCTTTCCAACAACTGCATGGCGGGCTGAATGAAGTAAATGAGTCGCAGAATGATTATTTCTTGTTTGAATTCTTATATTTTTGTTTACAGAAAGCTTCACCTCTTCATCAATATTCATTTTGCCTTCTACCATTTTGGCCTTATGAAGGTGAATCTTTTCCCACTTAATTGTATCAACAATTTCAGCTTTACCTGAACTCGCTTCAACCCAACCGAAGTCTCCTGCTTGACCGCCGGACTCAGCATAAAAAGGAGTCTGCTGACAAACTAAAAGAAACTCATCATTATTTTTTACTTCTGATACCTCATCACCTCGAGAAAACATTTTAAGAACTTTCCCCTTATCTTCCATAGTTTCGTAACCAAGAAAAGATGTGGCCTCAAGTCCTTTAAGAGAAGCTCCTAATTTTTCATCACTCGCTCCACCCGCGCCAGAAGTTGACTTTACAACTCTTGAAACCGAGCGGTGTTTTTCATAAGCCTTTTCATAGGCATCTTGATCGAGCTTTAACCCCTTTTCATTTAACTCTGAATAGATTACATCAAGAGGCAAACCAAATGTCGTCACAAGATCAAAGGCGACTTCACCTGGAAAAGTTTTTCCCTTTAAGTTTTTGCAAGCATCTTCAATTTTATCTAAGCCCTTTCTTACGATAGGCATGAAGTCCGTAATTTCGGTATTAATTTGATGGTAGACATACTCACTATTTGACTTTATTTGGGGATAGATTGGTGCAAGAATTTCTATGACCTTTCCGATCACTTCGTCAAAATTAACTTTATCTGCTTTACCCTTTACAAGAGCCGCTATACATTTTCTCAAAAGACGGCGAGGTATATATCCCTGCCCCTCATTTCCAGGAGCAACCCCCTCAGCAATAATGAAAGTCGCAGCTCTTAAATGATCTGTTAACATACGGCCAGTTGGTACATCCAATTTATATAATTTAAGACATAAATCGAGGATGGGCTTTAAAAGGTCTGTTTCATACACACTTTCAAAGCCATTCATGATCATGGCCATTCTTTCTAAGCCCGACCCCGTATCAACACTTTTAAGGGGTAATGAAGAGAAAGTTCCATCGGTGTTTTTATTAAGCTCCATAAAAACGCCTGCATTCCAAATCTCTATATATCTTTTGGTCGTATCAAATTCTTGGCCTGGCTCCCATGCAGGACCAAACTCATCACCACAATCGTAGAAGACTTCAGTACAAGGGCCGCATGGTCCCGTTTCACCTGCAGGTCCCCAAAAGTTATCTTCCCCTAATTGGATAATATGAGTTGGGTCTATTCCAACTTTTTCCCAAGCCTTAGCTGAAACAAGGTCTGCATCCAAACCTAAAGACTTACTTCCTTCGTAGACAGTTACGTAGAGCCTTTTTTTATCAAAGCCAAGCCTATCAACAAGAAGCTCATAGGCAAGCTCAACAGCTTTTTCCTTGTAATAATCTCCAATCGACCAACTTCCAAGCATTTCAAAAATGGTTAAATGATGACGGTCACCTACATCATCGATATCTTTTGTTCTGACGCATGGCTGAAAGTTACAAAGGCGTGGCGAAGGAGGCTCTTCTTTTCCTAAAAAGTACTTTTTAAGAGGCGCCATCCCTGAATTTATAAAAAGAAGGGTTGGATCATTATGGGGAACAACAGAAGATCCACTAATCTTAAGGTGACTCTTTTCTTCAAAAAACTGAATAAATCTCTTTCTAATTTCAAGACTTGATAACTTTTCCATGCTCTTCCTTTATGGGAGACCCCCTAAAGGTCTCGCAGCTTTTTCCTAAGAACCTTACCGATATTTGTCCTAGGAATAGCTTTAATAAATTCAATATGCTCTGGGGATTTACCTCCCCTTAAGTGTGTATCGCAATATAATCTAAGCTCATCTTCCGTTAAAGAAAAATCTTTCTTTACAACAAAAATTTTCACTACCTGTCCCTTTGCAGAGTCGTTAACGCCGATAGCCGCTGCATCGAGAACCTTAGGGTTCTTTTTTAGAACTTCATCAATCTCATCGGGATAGACATAAAGCCCGGAAACAACTATCACATCCTTTTTGCGATCGACAATTTTAAGCCTGCCTTTTTCATCCATAAAACCAAAGTCACCAGTTAATAAAAATCCATCTTTGGCCTTTAATTCGTTATTTTCTTCAGTCCGGTTCCAGTAACTTTCAATAACCTGGGGTCCTTTTATTGCAATTTCACCAATTTCCCCTACCGCCATTTCCGCTCCTCCATCACCTTTAACTTTAATGAGAGTTGAACTTGGAGGTATTCCGGTAAACTCCTCATAACCCTCTGGAGAAGAGGGCTTAATTGCTGCAAAGCCACAAGCTTCTGTTATAGTATAAACCTCTAAAATGGAACTCCCAGTCATTTCTTTCCATTTTTCAAAAACTTCTTTCTGAAGAGGTACGGCCCCAGCTAAAGAAATCTTAAGGTTTGAAAAGTCTATTTTTTTAGCATCCCGGTGCTCGCTGATGGCCTTAAAAAGAGGGTTGATACCAAAAAAGATGGTCGGTTTGACATCTTTCAAAGTTTTTACGATCTCATCAATACTTCTAGGAAAAGTCACAAGGATGTTGGAAGCACCCCACTTTAGAAAAAGAAAAAAATTGACGATAGAAAAAATGTGGTGGAGTGGAAGGGCCAAGAAGTTGACTTCAAACCTTTCCTTGAATTTGCCTGGAAACCAACTCTCCATTTGATCCATAGCTGATAAAATATTTTTATGAGTTATCGCCACTGCTTTAGCGGGCCCCGTTGTTCCACCAGTGTACTGTAAAAAAGCGATATCGCTCTCATTAATCTCTGGATCTTTATAACTATTTAAGTCTCCTCTATAAACAGCATCTTTAAGGCTTAAAGACCCTTCTATATTTTCTAGTGAGGAAGTTTGGTGAATATTAAATTGGGAAAGGTTTGTAATAAAAGATTTTGGAAAGGATAAAAAGTCGCCAAGACCAGTGAAGAAGACCCGCTCTAAAGATGTTCCTTCATAGCACTTGTCAATGACGTTTGAAAAAGTGTCCAAGGTAATAATGGCCTTTGCCTCAGAATCGATAAAGATCGTCTTTAGCTCTTTTGCATTATACAAAAGACTTATATTTACTGCTGTTAAACCTGCTCTTAAAATACCTAAAAGGCATATAGGATATTGGAAGATATTTGGAAGCATAATCGCGACTCTGTCATATTTTTGGAGTCCAACCTGATCGATAAGAAAAGAAGCTAATTTCTTGCTCATATCGTCAATTTTCTCAATGGTCACCCCTTGACCAAAAGAACTTAGAACTTTTTTTCCAGAAAACTTTTCAAGAGTCTGATTGACAACATCTAATAGGGAGTTAAACTCTGAGGCTTTAATTTCTTTAGGAGTTTCTCGATCATACAGGTCAAACCACTTCTCATTTTCCATTCTTTCATCCTTAAAAGAGTACGTTGAACAATATTTTAAGAAAAACTTAATTCCTTATCAAGGAAAGTCCTTAAACCTAACCACTTTATTTCCAGACAGTCTTTTACATGCAACTTTTAGCGGATAACTGTTTTTGCCACTCCTTAACTCTTTGAGTTGGTTTTTTTGATAGAGTTATATCCCTTACAACAGAGACAATTTCAGGGGAGGCACTCATGACCTCTGGAAGTAACTCAAGATTAATTCCACCTATGGCCACGACAGGACAGTCATAAATTTTTTTCCAAGTTTTAAGTGCTGATACTCCCTGAGGAGAAAAGTTCATGGCCTTAAGCTTAGTAAAATAGATCGGTCCTAGGGCCACGTAACTTGGAAAAATTCCTTTTGCAATGGCACCTTCTTCATAAGAGTGGGAACTCAAGCCCAGTGCAAGACCTCCCTCTCTGATTCGCTCTAAATTTGCAGAACTGAGGTCTTCCTGACCCAAGTGAACACCATAAGCCTTGTATTTGAGAGCTAGCTCCCAATAATCATTAACAAAAAGCTTAATATTATAAGTTTTTGACAAGTAAACGGCTTCTTCAATTTCTCTTTCTAGAGCATCTCCCTCTAAGTCTTTAATTCTCAATTGGATAATATGCAATTTATTTTCGGCCAACCGGGAAATCCAATTGGCCCTATCCACAATTGGGTAAAGCCAAGGAAAAGACTCGGGTCTATCTCCCAAAGGTTTAAATCCCCTTTTTTTAGTTAAATCTTTTTTCCCATAAAACTCCTTATTTGAAAAAGCTTCAATTATTGGAAAATCTGAGGATCTAAAAGACTCGAGTCCCGTGGGTCCCAAGATAGAAGCACCTCCATTAGATCTTGATTTCCTTATGGAAGAGTTTAAAAGACATCTTCCGATTACCAAAGAATCACTCGTGTTTAACCCTTGGGCCAAACCTGACGCAACTAACGTTGCAAGAAAACAACCAGTTCCCCTTACTTTAGGATTCAATTCATTATTTAACTTTATTTTTTTAGCTTTTAACCAATAGTGACGCTTTAAAGAACAAAAGTAATCATATATAACACCGTTTGAATCATCAGAAAGCCTTTCAAAAAAATGTCCTCCTTTAATAAGGACAGACTCAACCCCTAATGAAAGAAATTTCTCACCCATTTGCTCAACATCTTTCAAATTTCTAACTTTCATTTTTAAAATATTTTCTGCTTCTATTAAATTTGGTGTTAAAAGAGTTACTTTTGTAAAAATAAACTCCTTTAAAAAATCCAAAGCCTCTTCTTCCATCAGACTCTTTCCAGAACTTGATAACAAAACAGGATCAATGACCAATTTTAAGGAAAAGCCCTCTCTTTCTAAAAACTCAATGAAAGAGTAAATCTTCTTGAACATCCATTTTTTACCCACCATTCCTAACTTCAATACAACATTTAAATTCTTACAATCCTGATTTTCGGGTTTTGCAGAATTAAGCTGAGCTTCAAAACTTTCCTCAGATACGGGAAAAATATCTGAGACAGAATTATGAGTTTGGGCAGTTACATGAGTTACAACATATTTTGGATCGCATTTTAAAGCATTTGCTGCTTTTACATCACTAACTAGCCCCGCTCCACCGCTAGAATCATGGGCGCCAATAATAATTAAATGGGAGTTTTTCAAATTTTCTCTATCTATATTAGGATGTAAAGAGGTCATTTTTTTTCTCACAACTTGAATGTTTTTCATTATTTTTTTCTTGATGCCAAAAAGGTGTTCCTACCACTGGTGTTGAAGGAGTTGCGAAATCTCTCTCTTCCATAAGTCCTGCCTCAAAACCTTTTCTTCCTCCCTTAATGGTTTCACTAAAAGCCTTCGCCATAAGGCAAGGAGTGAGCGCTTGTGATACCGCCGTATTTAGTAAAACACCGTCATAACCCATTTCCATTGCTCTTGCGGCTTCAGAAGGCTTGCCTATTCCTGCATCTATAATCAAATTTAAATCGGGGAAACGATTTCTTAGGGTCTTTAATGCGTATTCGTTAATCAATCCCTTACCTGAACCTATTGGTGAGGCCCAAGGCATTAATATACGGACACCTAAATCCACAAGCTTCTCGGCCAAAACAAGATCGTCTGTCATATAGGGAAAAACCTCAAATCCTTCTTCCAATAAAATTTTGGTGCCTTCAACCAAAGCAAAGGGGTCCGGTTGAAGATTATAATCATCACCAATAATTTCTAACTTTATCCAATTTGTATTAAAGACTTCGCGGGCCATATGAGCAGTTGTTACAGCTTCCTTCACAGAATGGCACCCTGCCGTGTTTGGAAGGAAATGCACAGGAAGTTCTTTTAAAATTTCCCAGAAAGCTGTTCCTTCTGACATGGCCCCACTTCTTCTTAAAGACATTGTGACAATTTCTACTTCAGAATCTAGGACTGACTTTTTTAATATTTCTGGAGAAGGGTATCCTGAAGTCCCCAAAAGAAAACGGCTTTTAAATTTTTTTCCTAATAAATCCCACATTTTTCATCCTCCTGGATGAGGAGTGACAATTTCAATTACATCCCCTTCCTTTATTTTTTGATTTTCATACTGATGCTTTGGTATAAAGTTATTGTTTATGGCCACAGCAAAATAATCTCCATCTTTTCCAAACAAAGATAAAATATTAGAAAGAGTATTAAATTTTTCTTCAATACTTTTTTCTTTACCATTTATTGTTATTTTCATAAGTCCTCCCAAAAACAACACTCAGAAAAAGACGAATTGTTCCCTGAAGTATCATTCATTTTATTTAGAAGTATTTCTGCCAGTTTTGGAGAAGTTAAATATCCGTGACGGTAAAGACCATTCACTCTAATAAGACCGCCTTCTTTATTGAAAATAATCTTTGGGTTATTATTCGTAAAGGCGGGCCTGCACTGAACGTTCATCTCTAAAATACGAGCTTCAGAAAAGGAGCTGTTCAAGGAATAAAATGCTGACAATAGCTCCAAAGCAGAACGGACTGATACTGGAGAAAAGTCTTCACTCTCTATCGTTGTAGCTCCAATCAAATAGGAGTTCATAGGCCTTGGAACAACGTATATTTGATAGCGGGGATGCATCAGCCTTACAGGTCGGGAGATTTTAATTCCTTGAGCTTGAACTTTTATAACCTCTCCCCTAACTCCTCTTAAAGAATCCAAATCCTTTTTAGTTTCCAACCCACGGCAATCTATTACGTAATCAAAAGAGTGATGACCTTTTGTAGTTTCAATTTTGTAGGGTTTAATATTCAAAACCTCAGTTTCAAAATGGCTGCTAGTGCATTGAGGAATTATCTTTTCAACAAAAGCCTTATGAAAACTAAGAGGGTCTACATGCCCCTCATTTGGGAAATAGAGAGCTTCTTTAAAATTAAACGAAAGGTCTGGTTCAAAAGAATCTAATTTAGTTTTGGGAATTTCTTCATAAACATATTCTAAATTGTGCTGTTTAAGTTTTCTTTTTAAATTAAAAACTTCATTTTTATCTTCTGGGTGTGAAACAACAATTCCACCTTTCTTCTGAAAATAAAAACTTCTGCTTAAGTCCCTAGAAATCTCTTCCCATAAAGGAAGTGACTCTTCTCCTAATCGAGATATAATTAAGTCTGCTTTTTCTAACTCACAAAATGGTGACAACATCCCAGCTGCAACAAGACTGCAGGGAATTGTTTTATCTTGAGTGCCATCAAATAGCATAGGGTTATTATCAAAATAAGAAACCCTATGGCCTCTCTTTAGGGCAAGGAGGCCCACCATTTTACCCATTATTCCAGCACCAACAATACCTAGTGATAACTCTTGCATTTTGTTTTCACCCTTAGGTTTAAATGGGAAAAATTAAAGCTGGTTGACCTTTACAAATTTTTTTACATCCTGATTAATTCGCATAGAACAAAATTTAGGGCCACACATGGAACAAAACTCAGCTTCTTTCGCTGCCTCGTTAGGAAGAGTCTCATCATGGTACTCTCTTGCCCTTTCTGGATCTAAAGAGAGGTTAAATTGGTCTCTCCATCTAAATTCATAACGTGCTTTGGAAAGCTCATCATCTCTCCTCCTCGCTCCAGGATGCCCTTTCGCAAGGTCGGCTGCATGAGCTGCAATTTTATAAGCCAGAAGACCTTCTCTAACATCATTTTTATCTGGAAGCCCCAAATGTTCCTTTGGAGTTACATAACAAAGCATCGCGGTTCCATACCATCCAATCATAGCTGCACCAATACCACTTGTTATATGATCATAACCAGGAGCTATATCAGTCGTAAGAGGTCCTAGAGTATAAAAAGGTGCCTCATGACAATGCTCAAGTTGCATATCCATATTCTCTTTTATGAGATGCATAGGCACATGCCCTGGACCTTCAATCATAGTTTGAACATCATGCCTCCAGGCTATTTTTGTCAACTCTCCCAATGTTTTTAATTCTGCAAACTGAGCTTCATCATTAGCATCAGCTACAGATCCAGGCCTTAAGCCGTCTCCAAGAGAAAAAGTTACATCATAGGCCTTCATGATTTCGCAGATTTCATCAAAATGAGTGTATAAAAAGTTTTCTTTTTTATGGTGCATACACCACTTGGCCATAATTGCCCCGCCTCTTGAAACAATCCCAGTCACCCTATTCGCTGTAAAAGGGATATGATCTCGGAGGACACCTGCATGAATGGTAAAATAATCAACACCCTGCTCAGCTTGTTCTATAAGAACCTTTTTAAAAACATCCCAACTCAATTCTTCAGCAACTCCCCCAACCTCTTCCAAAGCCTGATATATAGGCACCGTCCCAACCGGAATGGGTGAGTTTCTTAATATCCACTCTCTCGTCTCATTAATGTTTTTTCCCGTCGAGAGATCCATTAATGTATCAGTTCCCCATTTCGTGGCCCATACCAACTTTTCAACCTCTTCCTCGATAGAAGAAGTAACTGCAGAATTGCCAATATTAGCGTTCACTTTAACGAGAAAATTTCTACCTATGATCATAGGTTCACTTTCTGAATGATTTATATTTAAAGGAATAACCGCCCTACCACTAGCGATTTCACTTCTTACAAACTCAGGTGTTATAATATCAGGAATTTTCGCTCCAAGAGGCTCCCCTTTAAGCCTTCTTTCTCTTTCTAGATCACCCGCTTCTTGACTCCCCAGGCTATTCCTGACCATATTTTCTCTAATTGCAATATATTCCATTTCTGGTGTGATTATTCCACGACGGGCATAAAAAAGTTGGCTTACATTTTTCCCTTGTTTCGCTTTCCTGATAATTCGTTTACCAACCTTTTTTACAACATTAGTATCTTCTCTTTTTTCAATCCATGGAGCCCTTATTTCCGGAATTCCCTTTAATACATCGACCTCAACAGAGCAATCCGAAAAAGGTCCAGATGAATCATAGACAAGGAAGCCCTTGTCAGTACTTTCTTCAAGGGTTTTCTCTAAAAAAATTTCTCTCATTGAAACGGAAAGGGAAGAGTGAATTGTCCCTTTAACTTTTACCTTTCGTGAGTTTGGATAAGTGTAATTTATAGAGTTCTTCTGTATTCCCTCAAGTGAGTTCTTATTAACAGACATTGCAAAGTCTCCTCATTTTAAATAATTGGTGGAAGGTAGTAGTTGACAGGGAAAACGAGATAGAGTTGTGAAAACCTCCCTACGCTAGCTTAAACTAGATCAGGTTCAAAGGGTTTAGCAGTTTTTAAATAATTAACTTAAAACTGCACTCTCAGCTATAAGCACCCCTGGCAATTACGTTGTGACTTTTTACAAAGAATCGATAGATTTGTCTATTTATTTGAATAAGATTGATCTTCAAGGAATAGAAACAGAAATCTTAGGAGGCGCCTTCAAGGTCTCTTGGTATTTTCATTACAAATTTTGTGTTTTCACAATCGCCATCGACTTCCAAAGATCCATTATGCTGCTTTTCAACAATTCCTACGGCAATACTAAGACCAAGCCCTTGTCCATCACCTAGTTCCTTAGTTGTAAAAAAAGGTTCGAAAATTCTATCTCTATTTTCAAAAGGTATGCCTTCTCCAGAATCAATTATTGAAAAGATAAAGACTTCATCAGTTTTTTCAACCGTAATTTTTATCCATTTGTTGTCAAGGTTTTTGATAAAGTCATAAGCATTAGTAAGAATATTGACTATAACCTGTGTCAATGGAACCTTACTGCAAACAAGTGGCTCATTCTTGACCTTCTCTATATCAACCTCTAAGTTGATTCCAACACTAGTCATTTTTTCTCTAATTAAGAAAACTGATTCCTCAACAATTTCCTGAATAGTTACTGTTGTATGAGGATCATTGGAAGCGTCTCTCGAGAACCCTTTCAGGTTGGCAATAATTGCGGCCATCCTGTCAACAGTTTGATCTATTCTTACTAAGAATTTTTCAACTCTTTCATCGGAAAACTTTTTCTTTAAAAGCGACTTTTTAATGGATTTTCCACTATGCTTAATAATTGTGAGAGGGTTATTTATTTCGTGGGCCATATTCCCGGCCATCTCACCCAGGGAGGCCATTCTTGCGTTACTAACCATTGTTCCTTGAAGATTTTTTAGCTCATTCATAGCATTTTCAAGGTCTACAGTCCTTTGCCTAACCTTTTCTTCAAGGTTTTTGTTAGCATCCACCAATTTTTCTTGAATTATACGAACATCTGTTATGTCTCTACCGACTGCAAGATAAGTATCTACACTTCTATCTTGAAATGAAGTAAGGAACGAAACATCCCAACTATATATTTTTAACGACGAATCTCCAGCAATTGTTAATTTCGTTTCAAAGTTTTTGCCACCGACAGTATCAGTCGTTGTTTCAAGATTTTTAAAAAATAGTTTATAATTTTCTTCGATTAAAATATCTGCAAGGCTTTTAGTATGAAGTTCATCTGAATAACAGCCTAAAATCTCTGACAAAAAAGAATTTCCCTTTAGGACTCGCCCTTCACCAGATATTATCATAACAACACCCGGAATTTTGGTGAAGACTTCCTCTGATTTTAGCTTGGATTTTTCTAAAATCTTGAGGATCTTGAATGTCGCATTCATATCCAACTGGAACATAGCCATATTTTAATAATATTTATGAATGAAAACAATTAGGCGAAATATATCCCTCTCCTAAAAAAATAATTTTATCAGGTATAAAAAGTAATTTTTTCTCTGGTTAAAAATCAGTCCACACATGTTTAAATAGAGGGAAGTCTATAGGTAGTGGAATAGGAAATATGGATAATCTTTTAATTAATGAACAAAACTACAATACCTTTTATGAAATCTGTACAGATTTATCTAAAAAGGTTTTTGAAGACTACACAAGCTGTAATGCAAATATTGAAGAAATTGAAAGAGAACTCATTATTAAATCAGTTCTAAAAAACCAAATGAGCTTTATTTTACTTTCTTGCTCCGACTACAACATTATATTTAAATCAATGTTCTCTATTTCTTCTCTTAAAGACAAATTAGCTTCCTTTATGAGCCTTCCAATGGATAAGGTCACAGACTCTCTTGTTAATGATTATATGAATGAATACTGTAACCTGTTTGCAGGAAATCTAAAGAAAATACTCCAATTTAATTTCAAATCCGATGTTGGTATTAGTATACCTCTTATTTCATCAGGCTTTGAAGCTTTCTATTTTGGAATTAGTAAAAGAAATACAATCTACTTCTATTGGAAAATACAAGAGTCTACTTTTGATATCATTTGCTCATTGGAGTTTGAAAGCCTTAAGGGATTTGATTTGAAACAATTAAATGGGCTGAATACAGAGTTTGAAAAGAAAGAAAGCGATTTTTTCGATTTTTAATCAGTTTTTAATTCAAACTCTACCTTTTTAATCTTTTAATTCTTTCAAATCCTCACCTTTCTTGGCATAGGATAACCTAAAAATCTTATTGGTACCGTGATAAGAGTCCAGACCTGAAACACAAATTGTGTCTGACTTCTCGAGGTCAATAAACCCATCTTTTTTTAAACAATTTTCAGGTAAGATAACTAATTCAATTTTCCCAATAACTAATTCTGTATTATTTTTAAGTTTGAGAACCTCATCTTTCCTTAAGCCTATTTTAACCTTTGACTCTTTAACAAAAGGTGCTTTAAAGCCTTCTTCATATATTGAAGCCAGATTGCAATGGAAAAACTCAGATTCCTCTTTATCATACCTTGCACTCGTTTGATGGGCGTTTTTTATGATATCCTTATTTACGTGATTTATTGAAAAATACTCTGTTTCTAAAATATTTTCTAGAGTATGCCGAGGAACAGAATGGGGCCTCACAATAAAACCCATTAAAGCAGGATCTGCACCCAAATGAAAGCAGGAGCTTATCATACTTAAATTTTCCCGCCCTTTTCCATCTACCGTACCTATCAAGTTTGCACTTTTAAAACCACTCAATGAATTAACAAAATGAACTCGAAAACGAGACTCCATTTCAACAATCTCTTCAATTTTTATTTTTAAATCCATGTCTTCTCACAATTAAAGGCTTTCTGCCTCAATTTACTCATATAATTCTTGTATTAAAAACAAATTTTTCTTAAACTTTAAGAAAAAGAAGGTTCGAAATCATGAAAAAAACAATCTTCCTTTTCCTGTTTTTTAATTCTCTATCATTGTTTGTCTCAAAAGCTGAAGCGACGTTTACTCCCACTATTTCCATTTTAAATAAAGAATACAAACTTGTTGGCCATTCTCTTTTGGAATATTCATTTTTCAAGATAGATGTTTATTGGATTTCATATTATAAAAGTTCCAAAAATAATAACTCCCTTTTAAAATTTATCTACGCCAGAGATATAGAAAAAGATGTTTCTAATCAAGGATGGAGTGAAAGTCTAAAAAATAACTTAAAAGGAAAATTTTCTTCATATAAAAAAGAAATTGCCTGGCTCCATTCTAAAACTCCGGACTTTAAAGAAAATGATATCCTTGTTCTTCTTAAAGAGGGCCCAATGGGCTTTATAATTCATAATGGAGTTATCAAAGCAAAAACCAATAATAAAAGAATCTTAGAACTTTTTCATTTGCCGTGGATTGGTCCTAAGCCAATCGATGAAGACCTCAAATCAAACCTCTTGGGGAATAAGCCTCGTTAAAGTTGAGAAGTCACAACGCAATGATCCAACTCATTCACAAGTTGACTTCGAAATAACTTCATAAACTCAATTCTTTTCAAAGCTTCTTTTCTTGCCCAATCAGTATTCATTAACTGAGGCAATTTAAAAAGCTTGGTTTCATAATGGTCAATCATAAATTTTTTATCATTATAAGGTCTGCTTTCGGCCCAGAAATCTTCCCGGTTGTAAAACGAGCTCCCCATATTTGCGGCGACTGAAGCACACCTCAAAACACCTATTGCACCCAGGGCATCTAAACGATCAGCATCCTGTAAAATTTTACCTTCTAAAGACCGAGGAATTCTCCCTCTTGAATAACTATGGTCTTCTATTGCATTAGATATATTAATCATTTCTATCTCAGAAAAGCCACAGGACCCTAAAACCTCTATCGATCTTAAAGAAGCCAATGAAGAGGATGAGGAAGATTTTGGATCATTTTTTGGAAGGCAAACTATATCATGTAAGAAAGCAGCAGGTATAAGAACTCTTTCATTAGCTCCAAGCACCTTCATCATTTTTTTGCATAGTGAAATAACTCTTAGGATGTGATTCCAATCATGCCCTGGTTCATTTTTTTCATAATATTTTTTAGACTCAGATTCTATTTTTTTAAATATAGAACCTTCAAGACAATTTATTGCTTTTTCCATTCTTGGCCCTTACGGCTATAAGACATGATTTTTTTAATCTATATTTTAATGGTTAAACCATCCTGGAGAGAGTTTTTATAGGCTTTTATAGCTGGTATAAAACCTACAATGAAACCTACAATCAAGATGCTAAAAAGAAAAATCAGCTCTTTAACATCAGGCAGCTGAGGTGGAATAAAAAGTGAAAACTCACTTTCTAAAAAAGGTCCTATTAAAAACAAACATCCATAAAGTGAAGCCACCCCTAAAAGTGAACCTAAAAAGACCAAAAGACCCGACTCATAAACAAGAAGTCCCAAAATAGAAGCAGGACCAGCTCCCAAAGACCTCAGAATTGCCATTTCTCTCCGCCTTTCATTTATTGATGTATAAAGTGAAATAATAATTCCAAGAAGACCTACCACTAAGACACAGAGGCTCACAAGAAAAAGCGTCTGCTCTACATAACCCATAGTTTTCCATAGTTGCTGAAGGGCCATCCCTGGTATGATGGCCAAAAGTGCTTCATCTTCATATGTTCCAATGTATCTACCAAGCCTCAAGGTCAATATTCGGTTTTTAGCGCCAACAAGAAATGAAGTAATTTGAGCGATTTTTATATCATCTTTAGTAATAGTTTCAGGGTTAACTAATTTATCCTCATTAGGAGCTCCTGTTTCCCAACCAATATGGATGGCCTCAATACCATATAAACTAACATAGACACCACGGTCTACCGGAGTTGAAGTTTGATCTAAAATACCTGTGATTTTAAAAGGACTCTCATTATGCTTATAGAGCGCATTCTTACTTAGGCCATGGCTTATAATAATTCTGTCCCCTAATTTATGACCTAACTCCTTTGCCACCTGAGACCCCAAAACAACGTCAAAAATTCCTTTAAAAGGCTTACCCTCTTTTAATTTAATGGATTCATCACCTCTATATTTATAATATTTAAAAAAATCTTCATTGGTCCCGACAACCCTATACCCTTTATAGTTATCACCAAGAGAGATCGGAATAGTCCAACCAACCATAGGGTTTTTTTTCAATTTTTGGTAAGTAGAGTAATGGATATTATTTGTGGGACTTCCCATATGAAAAACAGTATAGAGGAGCAAATTAAGAGGGCCACTTCTCGCGCCAACAATCAAATCAGTTTTACTAATCGTATTTGTAAAACCATCCCTAGCACCTTTTCTTAGTCTCTCAACACCTAAAAATAAAACAACACTAAGAGCGATAGAGGCCATACAAAGACCAGCTGTAAACTTCCTATTTTTTATGGATTTAAGCGTAATAAAATGAATCATTGCTCTTTTCCTGATCTTACATTCAATTCTTCTAAAGACACTTTCTTTTCAAAAAAATCTGCCAAAGTTTCATCGTGACTTACAAATAAAAGAGTGAATCTTTTTTCTTCCCATTTTTTTAAAAGGAGCTCCATAAACTCTAAAGTATTTTTTTTATCAAGGCTTGATGTAGGTTCATCTGCAATAACAAGTTGAGGTTCACCAACCAGGGCCCTTGCGGCAGCCACTCTTTGCTGCTGACCAATACTCAAATTAACAACCTCTGAATCCTGAAGTTCTTCTATGTTTAGAGACTTAAGTATCCCGTCAAGGTTATCACTCGAGGTATCTTTCTTTTTGTTCATCCAAAGGGGTAATAAAATATTTTCCTTAACACTTAAATAAGGAATTAAATTAAAACTTTGAAAAATATAGCCTATCTTTTCTCCCCTTATTTGATCTTTTTTTGAAGAGCTCAAAAGGTCAAAATCATGCCCTAAGACACGAATACTGCCTTCTGTAGGCTTAAGAACTCCTGCCACAAGATTTAAAAGAGTACTTTTCCCACAACCACTAGGCCCATAAAGAAAAACCTTCTCTCCCTTCATAACCTGAAATGTGTCAATTTCTAAAATTGGTTTTTTATCAATAGAAGGAGACTTATAAGAAAATTTTAATTTTTTGAATTCAAGAGAGCTTTGACTTTCCATAGCTTTTATACTTTTTTGAAATATCAAGGGGAGGTTTAATATTAATTTAAAATAGTTCTACTTAGTACTTAATTTCACTGACGTCAGTGGCGACCATCGAAAACGATGAATCAATAAGGCCACGTTTCTTCCCTAGCGAAAGAGATCCTGAAACCTTAATCGGAAAATAAGAAGAATCCGTTTTCTTTCCCTTACTCATTTTAACCAGGACAACTTGATTGGCCGGAGGAGGCGGTACGTGCATACAAGCGGGGATAAAAGGGACAAGGAGGAATTCATCCACCTTTTTAGAATTATAATCAAGGGGTATCATAAACCCCTTGATTGAAATTTTGTTTGACATGGCAACTTTGAGCTCTTTCGATAGTTTGGGAACTGGCTTCCCTTTCTTTTCTTCAACTGTAAGTCCCTGAAGGACCTTCCAATCCACTTCTTTAGCTTCAATTGAAAGTCCACTCACTGAAGCTAAGACAGTGACGGTAAGAATAAAAAGGAGTTTCTTAAACATTTTTAAAGCCTTCCTTTACTTATCAAAAAGAACCAAAAACGCCTGTATTCCTATAGTTTAAGGGTTCCTGTGCCTTTTTCAATCTCTTTTTCATAAAATTTGCCATTTTGAAGAAGGACATGAGCTTCAATCTCTTTGGCTTTAACAAACTCTCTCTTAAGAGTCACATTTAGTACAGAGCCAGAGAGTACTTTTTTACAAACAAGGTACATTTCTGCCTTAATTTCGCTATGTTCCGCTGATTTCTTTCCTTTTTTAGCATGCGCAACATGCTCATCTTTGTGATCATCTTTATGATCATCTTTGTGCGCAGTTTTGTGCTCATCTTTGTGATCATCTTTATGATCATCTTTGTGCGCAGTTTTGTGCTCATCTTTGTGCTCATCTTTGTGATCATCTTTGTGCGCAGTTTTGTGCTCAT
>PAZA01000064.1 GCA_002715375.1 Halobacteriovoraceae bacterium | reverse complement strand
GCCTTTTTTTGGAGAAATTTTAAAAATAAAAGGTCTGACTTTTTTTTCTCTTGTATCCAGAGGAAACAGATCGCCAGTCATTTTTCTTTTCCACTTATTATTTAATTTTTTAAAAAAGGTTATCTTATCTTGATTGTAGTAATTATATGAAAAGAGCCAATCCTTGTTTTTAGATTCATTATTAATTTTTATTTTTAACCAAAAAGCTGATCTTGATAGACCAAAGTTAGGAATTTTATCCTGACTTTTCTTAAACTTTCCTTCCCACTCGGAACTGTTAACATCATCAATCGTCAATTTGCCAGTAGGATCTTCCAAAATATCGAGGTTAAGACCTATTTCATAGAAATCTTTTCCATCTTCCAAAATTACGGGAGGTGCCTCCGCAAAAAGATATTTGGAAAAAGAAAAAAGAATAAGAAAAAAAAGAATAAACCTAATCATTTGATACCAAAGTTAAGCAATAATTTGTTTTATATTCGGTACTTTAGGTCTAAAACCTAAGAAATTTAGTCAGAAAAAAGATTAACTAGAGTTTCTTTAATTAGGAATCGTTCTGATTATTTTAAATTTTCTTACGATTGGATTTAGTTGCATACAATAACTAAATAATCTCAAATATTCTTGTTGATTCCCAAAATAGGCTTCATATTAAAAGGACTGACTTAATTGAAGAAGAACTAAAACCCCCGTTTTGTGGAGGCTTCATTTACTATTTGCGAAACTTAGTCGCACTACTTATTTTTTTTCTTTTTGAAAATAAAGTATGAATATAGCTACCTAAGATAGCTCCTCCAAACGTAAGCAAGAAGGATGAAAAGCGACCTTTTCGCTGCCAGCGAAATGCTCTCCCAACTGAGCTACGCCCCCATAAGACTGAAAAGTGACTTCCGGAAGGTTAGGAAAAACAAAGCGCCCTTTTTCTATTCCCCAAACGACTCATTAATCAAATATTTTACAAAAAACTCAGGATCTTAACTGGAAAACCTCTAGGTCCACCCCCATTTCGCAACTACCATACCAAATTTCACCATTTTTTCTTAAATAAAACGAACCTCTAGTAAGGTTTCTCAGGAAAAGAAGAGTTTTTTTATTTTTTATCTAACTGACAAATAAAACCATAATACTTATCACAAGCTACATCATTCCACCTTTTCGTTCCCCACCAGTTTGCAACCGCACAATCTTCATTCCCGCCATAATTATCGGGCTGTCCTTTTATCCATCTACTGTATTTACTTTCCGAACCATCCGTCCAAACCCAGGTTCCTTCTTCCTTTGCATCTGTCAGCGCCAACCAAACAGGTCTTCCAAAAAGTCGTTCAAGCCATTCCTGGAAATATTCATATTCTTCTTTATGAAAAATTGGCATTTTCCCTCCAAACTTGGCGCAAAGAGCAGGGACGTTTTTAAATTGAGCTCCGTCAGGGCAAATAATATAATGATCAACCTTAGCACAACGACTTAATTCCGCATGAGGGGATTTTATGTCGTTTGCAACAAAGGGATAAGTTACCTCATGCTTAGGGAGAAGGTCTTTCGGTAATTGACCTTTCAACCAGGGAGAAGGCCTCTCCGAAAAGGGTTCCGGATTGAGTAATAAAAAGGCCATCCAAATGGCAGTTATAAGAGTAACTCCACCACTCAAGCGTAAAGAATAACGAGGAAATTTACTTCCATTAAGAAATTCGCCAATGAAAGTCGAACGCACAAAAAAATCATAAGTAGAAAGGCAAAAAACAAAAGTAATGAGAGTTGCTACCGGAAACTTAATTCCAACATGAACGTCCCATCTCTCAAGAATGGGCGGCACGATAAAAACGATGAGGTGATGAAAAAGAAAAATCCAATAAGAAGAATCAGAAATATACCTCCAAATAGCATTTCCTGAGTTGGCATACCTTAAAAACAATCCTATAAAACCACGAATTAAAAGAATCATTGATACGCCTAAACCAAAGGTCTTTATTATCTTCCAAGTAGATTTTTCATCAAAAGGGGAAGGCCAATCCCCTATTGGAATAATTTCAAAAATTGCCGCAGACCCCATATTTCTTACCTGCAAAAATACCCAGGCCATGAAAAGAATTTTCCAAACATGATTTTTAAAGACTGATAAATCAAATTTCGAATTAAAAAGAATCCAACCAATACTATAAAAGAAAATATAATAGACAAGAATGGGAAAGTTTGGAACCCAACCTACACTTGTAGGAATGTCCTGCCACTTAAAGACAATACACCAAAGTACATTAAGTCCCCCAAAAACCAAAACAAATTTCCAAGGACTTTTTATTATTTTCACAATAATATTTTCTAAAAATGAAAAGCGCTCCATCAAACGAGCTATTCCTGAAACAATGATTGTCACGATGATTAAATAATAGAGAAACCATAAATGCATTGTATCCCTGGGTGGAAAAATTATTTTTATGATTTCATCCACGCTTACACCCACGCTTAAGGGACTCAATGCTCCCATCCTAAATTTAAAGGCATAGGCTAAAAAATAAATCTGAATGGGCCAAAGAATGACCACAAATATTAAAAATGGTAACACTAATCTTTGAAAACGGTTCTTAACCATGCCTTTAGGACCTCTATTTTTCCACAAAAGGGCCCCAAAAAAACCAGAAAGGAGAAAAAAGGCCGGCATTCGGAAAGTATGGATAAAATCGGGAATTCCCCCAAGAAATATTGAATTCGCTCCTACGTCCAAATAGGGCCAAGGGGCCGGCACATAGCTAAGAACAGTATGAATAACTACTCCCAGTATCATTAGAATCGCCCTTAATGAATCTAATCCATGAATCCTTCCGATGACTTCATTTTCGAGATTGTTAGCAGGAGCTTCCTCCTTAATGAGATAGGGTCCCATGGAGAAAACGATGAGTTGGAGAGCGGTGCCTATAAGCATCGCTTGAGTGGTAAAAAGGTTTACGGGCAAAATTCCGATACTCATTAAACTATTAATGACTATGCCCAAAAACATGAAAGAAAAGGCCAAGATAAAATAAAGTGAGGGTCTGTATTTTTCTTTTATCCTGTAAAGGCCAGTAACAAAAACTATGGCCATTCCAATAAAGGCAGTTATTACATAAATTTTTAAGTTCACACCATAAGGAAAAATGAAAGAAGAAATAATTACCAAAACACTAACTACACAAAATAAAGAATTGATTTTATATAGATTTTTTTTTGAATTGCTTAATTTTAAAAAATTGATTGTAAAAAGCATTAAGGATAATCCTACAACTCCTATAAGGAATGAAAGACCATTATTACTCATCCAAGGAAAATCTATAAAAATATACTTTTGACTAAATCCTTGATAAATAGAAAGAACAAGTCCATATGAAAGAACATAAATACAATAATAGAAATAACTTATACTTCTTGTTGATATAAAAATAAAAAAATTGTACAAAAGAATAGCTAGGATCAGACCAAAAAAAAGACCTAATTTTACATTATCTGCGGCTTCATTTTCCAAAGAATTCTTTTGAGACCTTATAGTTAAGTTTAGCCTATTGACTGACCCTCTTATCCTTACAAAATAAAAAACATCTTCCTTTGGATTTAATCTAAAGGAAAAGGACCTCATATTGAATTCTCTTTTTGAGAATGAAAATAGATTCCCTGCTTTGGATTCTTCCCATTTACCATTTGATTTTTTGAAAAATGAAATCTCATCTTGAAGATAATAATTTTGGGACAAAACCCAATTTATATTTTTAAGTCTTTTATTTTTTAATTTAAACCGTGCCCAAAAAACTGATTGAGAAAAACCAAAATTAGGTTCCTTTTTATTACTTTTTTTAAATTTTTCCATCCAATGAACGTTATTAACGTCATCAATAGTAAGCTTCCCAGTAGGATCTTCTAAAATGTCTAAGTTAAGACCTATTTCATAAAAATCTTTCCCCTCCTCTAAAATTACGGGAGGTGCGTCCGCAAAAAGATATTTGGAAAAAGAAAAAAGAATAAGAAAACAAAGAATAAACCTAATCATTTGATACCAAAATTAAGTAAATATTTGTTTTATATTCGGTATTTTTAGCCTAAAACCTAAGATATTTTGTCAGGATAAGTATCAACTAAATCTTCTTTAATTAGGACATTCTCTGATTGGTTTTCTTACGATTGGATTTAGTTGCATACAATAACTAAATAATCTCAAGGCTTCTTGTTGAATCTCAAGTATATACTTCATATTAAATGGACTGACTTTATTGAGGAAGAACTAAAGCTCCCGTTAATGGAGGTTTATTTTTAAATTTTATTCTTAAATAACTTTAGGAACTTAACTTTAAAATGGTGGAGACGACTGGGATCGAACCAGCGACCTTTTCGCTGCCAGCGAAACGCTCTCCCAACTGAGCTACGCCCCCATAAGACTGAAAAGTGACTTCCGGTAATCTAAACACTTTCCTTCCAAAAAGCAAGATCTTAATGAATGCGCACAGCGCAACAGCAAAAACTAACCCCTAAAGTTTAATTTTTTGCATCAGTGAATAAAGGAAATCCATCAAATAGTGGCAAAAATCGGCAGCGGCCATACCAAAAAAGGCAAAGGTGATGAGGTAAAACTCATGAGAAGGTAGGATTTTGTAGTTAAAGGTGTACATCATTTGCTTCCAGCTCAGCATAAAATCCATGTCCACTTTTCCTAAAAGGGCCAGGTACCCAGTCTGAAAAAGAAAAAGAAGAAGGGCCATGTAGAGAAGTCTAGTAAATGTTCCAAACAAAATATTATGAGAGAGACCTCTGTGCCTAAAGAGGGCCGAGTAGGGATAGAAAATAAAGCGGAAAGGCCCCAGGCTTTTTTTAGGTTTAAGGTCCGTGTCTGGAGAAAAAATAAAGGTGGAAAAAAGCCAACCAAAGCTAAAGGCAAATATTAAGTCCAGTTTTACTTTTAGGACAAAAGCCAAAAGAAAAACAAAGGGAAAAAAGAAGAAATTATTAATCGTTTCGTGAACTTTTCCAAGTGACATAGATTAAGTGTAGCTTTATTTAATCTTTTTTGAAAAGAGGATGGCCTTAAATTAGGCCATCATCTTTAAGCATTTTCTTAAGGAATGTGATGTTATCAAGGTTGTAGTTTCCTAGTTCATCAATTCCAATGGTTTTAATTGCTTCTTTCGGATCGCCATCTAAACAAGTCACTAGTCTGTCATAAGAGCTACAAAGAGAAACAATCTCTTCTGACGGTGACAACTTTTTGATTCCTCTTGGAAATCCCATCCCGGAAAGTTTCTCTTCGTGAGTGTGAACAATAGAGAGAACTTCCTGTGGAACTGTTTCCAATTCCTCTAGAACTTTAACACCCAGTTGTGGGTGAGTTTTATAAATTTTAAGCTCGATATTCGTAAACGTTTCAAGAGGCTTACTAAAAAGCTCCTGGTACTTCTTATCCATCTTCGTAATACCAACATCTCTAAGAAGACCACCAGTACTTATCGCCTCAATTTCTTCTTCACTCATTCCCTTTAACTGGGCCATTCTAACAGCAAGAGAAGATGTATTAACAGCTGTTTGAAGAGTAACATCTTCTTCAGACTTAATCTTGAAGAGTTCTTTAAGCATCTCTGGGTTGTTTTTAACAACATCTATAATACCTTTTGATGCTTTCTCAGTTGCCTTATAGGCCTTCTTACTTGATGGGTTTTCCCTCATTTCTTCAACAGCATTTTTAGCTGCACCAGAAACAATATCTGCCCTATCAGAGGCGGCCATATTCTTATCTGTTACGGCTGCATCTAAAAGGTCATCGAGGTAATGTTGGTATTTCTCTTCATCATTCGAATCAATGAAGAAACGGGCCACTTTTTGTTTCTTTAGCTTTTTAAGCTTATCCCTATCAACTGCCTCACCCACTTTAAGGTACAGGAGGAATTGTTCCTTAAAACGGATATGCAAATCAAAAGTTAGCTTTTTTTGCGGCTTAATAGTCGAAACTCTTATGGGAGAATACTCAACGCCCACGGTTTACCTCTCTTCAAAAAATTCATTGTTCTTGAAATATGTTAATCTTTTTTGGAAAAATTTAAAAGAAAGTAAAAAAAGAAACTCCTGCCTAAGTATAATAAACTAAATAGAATGGTTTAGAATTTTACAATAGAAGATCAATTAACTTTGCTTAAGAATATACCCTAAAAATTGAGCGTAAACTTCCCAAGAGTGCTTCCCATAGCCCCCTGACATGAGATAGGTTTGAGGTATTTCTCTTTCTTTAAGCCAATGGTAGATGAATGTATCTCTTTTTAATAATTGCTCCAAAGTGAGTTTTAAAAGAGAAGCACTTGGAAGTTCATCTAATTCATAGGGATCGGCTCCATTCACAACTACAACCAAATCTGGCCTTTCAAACTTTTCTTCAAGCTGACTTAAAGACTCTTTAAGAACTTGAAGATAACGGTCTTCCTCTCCTTCAAAAATAGGACAATCAATCGTGCTTTCTATAAACCAAGGATTCAATTGATTATCTTTATCAAACTTTTCGGAGTCTAAAGGCCAACCATTCCCCATATGAATACTAAGAGTTTTAATTGTTTCATCATTTTGGGTTAATTCAGCCGTACCGCAACCTTTGTGTGCATCAACATCTAAAACCCAAGCTGTTTTTATTTTTTTAAGTTTTTGGAGCTTCCTAATCCCAATAACAATATCGTTAACTAAACAAAAGCCTCGCCCACCAAAGCTCATCGCGTGATGCATACCTCCACCTAAAAAATAGGCGAACTTGCTTTTTAAAGACTCCTCCATACTTAAAAAAGAAGCCTTCGCTTGAAGAAGAATTTCATCTTTTAAAAGAGACAGAGGTTTCGTCGCACAATCAGGGTCGAACCGGTTCCATGTCCCATCTTCATTTCTTAATTCAAAACAAGTTATAAGCGCCTCTTCAACTTCACTATTAAAAAGTGAAGATACAAAATCAGCATTATGGGCCAAAAGGAGGTCTTGTTTGGAAAGAGGTGAAAGACCTGTACAATCTGTTTCTTTTATTTTTTCAGGAAACTTTTCTTTAAGGTACTCAAAGCATTTTTCAGAGCGGCTTTTTGAAATAGGAATTTGAATCCCATAATCAATAAATTTATGATCCAAGCTCTTATTATAAAAAATCATCTTTATTTCCTTTCTTTGACCCTATTTAAAATTTAACCCAATCCATTGCTCACTGATAAATCATTTTTATTTCTTTAATTTCATTAAAATGCTCAAGGTTATTATGTTTTTCATAGCCCAAAAGAAGAATGTCTGCTTTCCTCACAATTTCTTCCTTGGCCTTTTCTTTATCTTCACCTTCTATTTTGGAAGACTCTAAAAGATTATGGATCGACTTAACTCTAAAGTAATCCATTGCCTTAAACTTGTGAGAAAGCTGGTCTTCGTGACCGCCATATTTGGTTATAAGAGGCTCTTTAATATAACCAACCGTGTACTTTGAAGTAATTTTGAGCCAAAGATCATAATCCTCGCAAACAACAAAGTCCTCATTAAAACCATTCATTTCCTCTAAAAGAGCTCTTTCTATCATCACAGCTGAGGGAGAAATTAAGCAAAGCTTAAGACATTTTTGAAAGATTCTTCCACCTGATTTTTGATGGATTTTCTTTTGATTAACTCTTTTCCCTCGACGGATCCAGATTTCTTCTCCATGAATAATTTTAATGTCAGGGTTATCTATACAAAATTTGACCTGCCTTGATAATTTATCTTTGAGCCACTCATCATCAGAATCTAAGAAAGCACACCAACTTCCCTTAGAGTGATGTATCCCTAAATTTCTAGCAGCACTAACGCCCTGGTTTTCAGTTTTTATATAATGGATTGCTGGTTTAAAATCGCTGTCTTCTTTTAAAGTTTTACTTTGAAATTTTTCTATAACTTTAGAAGTTTCATCAGTCGAACCATCATCAATAATCCAAAGGTCAAAGTTTGTATAATTTTGATTGAGAACAGAATTAACTGCTCTTTCAAGTTCTTTGGCCCTATTATAAGTCGGTATAATCACACTGATAAAAGGTTCATCTTTTTTTTGTACTGTTTTGGTTTTTACTTCTTCAAACATCTTGTCTACACCTAATCTTTACCAAATCAATCATTCCAATTGGACAATAAATTCTTAACATCCTCTAGAACATCTTCTCCAGGAAGGTTTTTAAGGGCCTTCATCACATCTTTTAATTGTTGAGAATTTCTCATCCCACAGATAACACTGCTCATTTCCTCTTGAGCGAGGTTATAGCCAAGGGACAATTCTAAACCTGAGTGACCCTTCTCTTTTAAGTAAGGCCAAACACTCTCTAAGGCCTTTATTTTCTTTAGGTTTAATTTTTTATTCCACCAAGGGGCCCAAGACCTCGCATCACACTTTTCGTACTGCCGTTTTTCATGGACTCTTCCAGTAAGAATACCTTTATCCAAGGTCCCCCAACTCATAAAAGAGATCCCTTGTTTTTTTAAGCTTGGAAGAAAATCTTTTTTTAGGTTATCTTCAAAAAGGTTAAACTGAGATTGAACCACTTCTATTTCTTCAATTTCCTGGGCCTTTAAAAGGTCTTCTGAAGTTGTATTACAAAGCCCAATATGGCGAATTTTGGTTTGCTCTTTGGCCTTTGCCAAAACCTCCATAGGTCTTCTTATATCAACTCTTGGGTCTGGCCAATGGATCATATAGAGGTCAACATAATCTGACTGAAAATCTCTAAGCGTTTGCTCAAGCATCTTTTGAGTCACTTGAGGATCATTTGTCATATCGACCCTTCTAGAATTCGACCACGTCACCCCTGACTTTGAACAAAGAAAAACCTCTTCTCTCATATCTTTGAAGGCCTCTCCCATCCTTTTTTCAGAGACGCCGAAGCCATATATTGGAGCGCTATCAAAAACTTTAACCCCTAAATCCTTGGCCTCTTTTAAAAGAGCAAAAGCCTCCTTATTTGAAATCGACCCAAACCCATAACCTCCACCTTCCCCACTTAGGGAGGCTCCACCAAAAGAGAGAGGAATTTTTGAAATTTTCTCTAAAAGCTGTCCTTTCATCCTTTAACCTTTATCTTTTTGCTTTATTCTTTTGACAAGAGACAACAAAACTCTATAGAAAAAACCCATGAAACTCATAGCAATTGCTCACCGCGCCGAAGCCCAGGCATTCCTCAAAAGCCGCCACCTGGCCCTAAAACCAGAAGCTTTCGCTTTTGATGGACTTTATTATTCTACAGAGCACAATCTCGCCCTTCTTCTTACAGGAGAAGGCGTTCAATCGGCCACCGAAAAGTTAGCCGCCCTTTGCGGTGCTAAGCATAATAAAATTCAGGAAATCATTAATTTAGGGGTTGCTGGCATTCTTGAAAACTCTCCTCAATTTGAACTAGGAGGCGTGAAAGAAATAAGGACAGCTTATCACGATCTTGGTCATAAAATGGAATTTAAGTCCTTCTCGACTTCTTCTCAAACCTCCCCTTTTCACCTTTGCGATATTGTAACGTCGTCTAAAAGGGCCCTCAAAAAGAAAGATTGTGAGGAACTTCTCCCCTTTGCTCCTCTCGTTGACAGAGAAACATGGGCCATTGGATCGGTCGCGAATAGGTTTCAGATTCCTTTTAGATCACTTAAGGTCCTTTCCGATAAAGTTTATGAAGCCGACCAAGGGGGCTCTCTTGA
Organism: Halobacteriovoraceae bacterium; assembly: GCA_002715375.1. Lineage (GTDB taxonomy): Bacteria > Bdellovibrionota > Bacteriovoracia > Bacteriovoracales > Bacteriovoracaceae > UBA7317. Next base: position 8,062 of record PAZA01000064.1, on the reverse strand, counting down.
AGTTTGCCGCCTTATTAAAGACCAGGCTCCTCTTTGGAGCCAACAATTACTAGCTGCTTTTGATAAAATTGTTCCTCTTGAAAAAGAAGCGCATTCAAATAATCCAGAAAACAAAAAAGAACTTCTTAAAGACAATACCCTTTTGGATTTTATTGAAAAGAGCACCACATTTCATGTGACGACATCACAGAAAAGAAAAGTTAAGTCTCTATGGGATATTCTTTTATCCCAATCAATGAATGAAAAAGCTTTGATGACAGAGCTTAAAGACTCTACCTTGACTCCACTTGCCTCTGAAAAAGGCACTCCAAAATCGAAAACCTCAAAATTAATTGAAAGATTGGAAAATCTTATTAGTCCCTTTAAAACTGACTTTCATAAACTTTTGGAAAAGGAAACCAAGGCCTTAAATGAGGCCCGCTGTAAAATTGTATTTTCAAACCAATTTGAGACTGACTCTATAGATTTGAACTTTACAATACGAAAACCAAAAGATGTTTTTAAGTTGCAAAAAGCAATTGAAAAGACAGACTTCACGACCATTCAAAATCTTCTTAATGGTCAATGGGATTCTAAAGAAATGTCCCCTTCTTGCGATGATAAGGCCTAGGGGGCGATCGAGATGTTTGAAAAAATTTTTTATGAAAAAGATATTGAAAATCATCCGAAAACCCAATTCCTTTTGAATAAGTTTTCTCAAACACCCAATATGGCCATTAACCGTGTCGATGATATCTTCGGTCGAGTCAAAAAACCCTATCTTCAAAAGAGGACAAATCTTAACCTCTTTATTGGGTCAAAGCGTGGCCAATTAGTTAAAGAAACACCATCTGCCTATGGGCTATCCGGTGAGCCTCACTACTATTTTATCCACTCCTATAATTGCCTTTACGAATGCGATTATTGCTACCTCCAGGGATATTTTCACTCTCCAGACCTTGTCTTCTTTATTAACCACGAGGATATTCTTAATGAGATGGAAAATGTCGTTAAGACCAATAGGGAAAAAGGGAATAAAACGATTTGGTTTCATGCTGGTGAATACAGCGATTCATTGGCCCTTTCTCACCTGACAAAAGAGCTTCCTCAATACTTTGATTTTTTTAAAAAGAATCCTGAAGCTAAACTTGAACTTCGAACAAAATCGGCCAATATTAGAGAGCTTAAAGAATTAAGTCCTCTTAAAAATGTTATCGCTAGCTTCTCTCTATCACCAAAAGATAAGATTAAAGATCATGACCTTAAAACACCTCCTCTTAAGGCAAGAATTAAAGCGATAGAAACTCTTAAAAACCTGGGGCACCCTATTGCCCTTCATTTTGACCCCATTATCTATGGGCCATCTTTTAAAGAAGATTACAAAGAACTTCTTAAGTCTTTAATGGAAACCATTAATCCAGAAGATATTGAATATATTTCTTTTGGTGTCGTCCGCTTTACTAAAGAGGTTTATCACCAAGTTAAAAAAAATTACCCAGATTCCAAAATCCACCATCAAGAATTTATCAAAAGCTTTGATGGAAAAGTACGATATATGAAGCCTCAAAGGCTCTGGATGCTCCAAACCATAAAAGACCTATGCCTCAACCAAGGTTTTAAAGAGGAACAACTCTACCTTTGTATGGAAGCCGAGGACTCAGAATGATTCGGGAAATAAAAAAAGAATTAGAGGCCCCCTTCTCACTCCTCTACAGACATGGCTTTTTTTTAAGATCTCTAGACCTTGGAAATGATATTAAAAAAATGGTTTTAGAGAAAGATTGGGCCTCCCTCGACGCAAAAATAGGCTCAATGTGTCAAAAAAAAGGTCTCATTTACGAAGCTTTAAAAAAAGTCGCTCACTTTGAGTCTATAGAGCATTTATTGTCTTTAAGAAATGCTCCTGACGAAGACGGCATCTGGCATGATGACGGTTCAAGGGTCCTTGCATTCTCCCTCTCTCTTAATTTAAAACCCTCCCAAATTAGAGGAGGAGCACTAAGTATCCGTAAAAAGGAATATAAGACTCAAACTGAAACGCCGATCTACAATATTGAAACGCTTCCTTATGGAACCCTCACCATCTTTTTAACGGGACATGACCACTTTGAACACAAGACAAACGCAGTCCTAGAGGGCTCTAGACTCGTCGCAGCAGGATGGTGTAGCCTTTAAGTTTTTGCCTTCCTTTTTAAGATTCACCCTTGCCCTTTGCCCCAAGAAACGATATAGTCCGCTCCTATTAGAGCATAATTGACAATGTAAAAAGGAAGATAACTATGGCACGCGCATGCGATCTTACAAGAAAAAGAAGATTAGTAGGGAATAAAGTTTCTCATGCCAACAACAAAACGAAGATGAAACAACAAGTTAACCTTCATAATAAAAGGGTTTATGACCCAGAAACTGGCGAAACTATTAAGCTTAAGCTTTCTACAAGCGCCATTAGAACTCTTGATAAAGTTGGATCTCTTTCTAAGTTCTTGAGAAAGTTCAGCCATCTTATTCAGTAGAATAAAAATAAAATAAGTTAACTATTTTTATAATAAAAAAAGGACCTCTTAATCGAGGTCCTTTTTTGTTTTTGATCATTTAAAGTTTAGGTTTTAGAAAATATTAATTATTTCTTTTTTACAACTTCTATTTCTTCAATAACAAATCCCCACTTATTGATCGATCGATCGGATCTGAACTGAACCTTTATTGTATCACCTTCGACATATTGGGAACTGTAATTTTCACCCTTTTCTGAAATCTTTTCTACAGTTCTTCCCTTTCCAGAAACAACTAAGAAATCGTAATTTTTTTCCAATTCAAACTTCTTAACTTTGACTCGGATGAATTTAGCTCCAGGAAAGCTAAACGACTTTTCCATCTTTGAATTACTTTTATAAGGGTGCTCACTCTCAAATTTTTCCACCTTAATAGTTTCCCAATCTGATGGCTTTGGCTCATTTCTTTCAGGTCTTGTATTAGTTAGAAGGTTAAAGGCATCCAGACGACCACTTCCTGAGATAACTTTTCCTCTAAGAACTGGTAAAGGAACAGATGTTCCCATCAATCTTTCTTTTAAAACATCGTGTGGAATTCTCCCTTCTTGAGAAAGTAGGAGCCCAATAGCACCAGAAACGTGTGGTGTGGCCATTGAGGTTCCAGAAAGAGATTTGTAAGAATTTCCTTTAATTGTTGAAAGGATATTTTTCCCTGGAGCAGCTATATGAACAGTCTTTCTTCCATAACAAGAAAAGCTTGCCAATCCATCCTCAGCAGTTGAAGCCGCAACAGAAATGACACCCGGAACTTTATAGTTTGAAGGATAGTGAGGTCTTTGATCATTGTTGGATCCACTATTTCCTGCTGCCGCTGTAAAAACAATTCCTTCCTTACTCGCATTCGCAATGGCTTCTTTTAAAGCTTCAGAATAACCACCTCCACCCCAGGAGTTTGACATAATATCAACATTAAGTTTTGTAGCGTAATCAATAGAGCGGATGGCATTTTCTGTGGTTCCACTTCCACTATCCGTTAAAAACTTAATCGGTACAAGAGTTACATCGGCCATAACACCGGCAACACCTAAAGCATTGTTATGAATAGCACCGATTGTTCCAGCACAATGAGTTCCATGACTGTTGCCATCGAGAGGATCCCCATCATTATTGGCAAAGTCATATCCATGGATATCATCGACATAACCGTTTTCGTCGTCATCGACTCCTCTCTCACCATTCGCTTCAGCTTCATTAACCCAAATTTGATCCTTAAGATCATTATGATTGTAATCAATTCCAGTGTCGATAACAGCAATTGTAATTCCCTTTGATCCCTTTTCAATTTCCCAAGCCTTAAGAGCATTTATATCTGCTCCTCGAACACCTTTAATGCCTCTTCCATTCCTTCCTGTATTATTTAATCCCCAAAGATCACCAAATTTTGGATCATTCGGAGTGTAAAGAGGTGTATCTTCTTCAAGAGAACCCAAAAAACCTTTTATTGTTTTAGGCTCAACAGGCTTTATTAGATTATAGATAAAGTTTGGCTCAGCGTACTCAACTGAAGGGTCTTCCATTAATGCACTCTGAACCGACTGAATGGATTTATCTGTAGCATTAAATTTAACAACATATAAAGTGCCATAAGTAAGCTTTAAAACACGATCATAGGTAACACCAATTCGCTGAAGCCTCTTGAATACTTGCCCCTGGTTGGTGTTAAATTTTAATTTAACAATCATTTCACCATCTACGTGAGGGACTTCATTATTTTGAAATTTTCCATAAGTGCTAAATGGCATCGAGAAAAGACTGAGAATTAGACCGAATCGGGTCAAATGTTTCATGAATCCCTCCTAAGGATTAAAGCCCTGATTAAGCTCAAAGAAGTTTTTAAGGCACTCTAACATGTTACGTTAGTAGACTCCTTTTCAACACTGGGGGGAAAAAGTTTCACCGCTTCGCGCAAAGCGCAAAAATGGTGAAAAATTAAGTTATGACAATTCACAAAGCATCAAAAGACCCCGTTCTAATAAAGAAAATAGCCTTAAAGATATGGAGTCTTAGAACTGAAATTGAAGAAGTCATTAGATTTAGGCTAAAAGAAGCCGAAAATAGAGAGATTTCTTCTCCTCCCTTCAAAGACTTAATTGATGAATATCAAGGAAACGTTTCTCCTCAAGAAATAGAAACTATCTTCAAAAATGTAAAATCAGATGAAGAGGACGACGATAGTGAAAATGAGGATCTAGAGGAAGGCGATGAAGCCTCAGAAGAAAGCGATGATAACGTCGTCATTCAAAGAACTCCACAAATACCAGAAGAAAAAATAACCAAAGGCAAGACGCTTCTTAGCGAAATAAATATGGAGCACATTTACCTTTTTGCTGAAGATACCTTTATTGAAGGAAAAAATGTCGTTATTGAGTTTTTAATTCCAAAAATGTTCTCGCTTAATGCGCAAGTCATCCATTGTAGAAAGCACTCAATGAGCTCAAGAGTCATTTCTGGCCAAAAATTGCCCCATAGGGCCTGCTTCAAGTTTACCTTCTTAAAACCTGGTGAAAAAAGCCTTCTCAGGCAATTCTTACTTTCCATTGAACCTGAAAAAGTTATCGCTCCACAAACAGATGAGCAGGATGGAGACGGTGAAGACGATGACGATTTTGGTGAATTAGATGATCTCGATATGTAGTTATGAATTTCTATTGAAAAAATAAGTGAGAAGTGGTTTCTATTATAGAAGAGTATAAAGTAGAATAAATCTGTTCTTCACATATTTATATTAAAAATAATAAGAATCATGGAAAAAAAATGAATAAACCTTCCAAAGCCTCGAACCTTATCCTATTTTCTTTTTTTCTTATACTTAGTATAAGCGCTGTAATGACAGAATTGTTTAGAACTCCAACTGCACAAAAATTCAATTTAAACAATTATGCATTTGTTTTTAAAAAAGATGACTTTAAAGATTTGTCCAAAATAGTCTTCAAAAACTCTTTGGGCATTTTTCATTTAAATAAATCAGAGGAACAAATTATAAGTCCCTGGGAGCTAAAGTTCCCAAGAGAGCTACCTGCTCGCACCGAAACTATTACATCAATTATAAGTTCCCTTCAAAACTTAAAAATAAGAAAAATTTATAAGAGGGATGCTATTAACATTTCAAACTTTTCTCTCAATCCTCCTTTGATGGAGCTAAACCTGACTGATCAAGATAAAAATAAAATGCAAATTGAGCTTGGCTTGGTTGACTCAATTACAAATTCTACTTACATTGCTTTAAAGGACCAGGACATTATCTATCAAATTGATTCAATTTCTTTTCCCTTGGAGAAGATTGATCTTTCAGACTTTATAGAAACAAAAATTTTTAGCACGACTCCAAAAAAGATTAAAACTTTCAAACTTTTTCAAAGAGTAGGAAGAACTAGTAAAATAAGCAAAATTTCTATTTTCAAAGACAAACAAAATGTCTGGAAAAATAAGAGAGGTCACAAGTTTAATTCCACCTCGTCAATAGAGGTATTAAACAAATTTCTCAATCTTAAAAGTACAATCATTCTAGATGAAGTGACTGAAAAATTAGAAAAGAAAATTGAAAGGTATACCAGGTCTCCACTCTACTCAATCGTCATTGAAGAAGAGAAAGGCAAGGAAATTGAATATAAGGTGTCTTCTTTGATTACATCATTGCCTGGAATAAAAATGGAAAAAGGGCAATATTTTATCGTAAAAGCTTCAAATAGAAAGTACCCTTTTTTAGTACATAAAGACTCTTATTCAATTTTTTCTTTAAGAGAAAGCCAAATTCAAAGACAAAGGATCTAAAAATTTAAGATGCTTTTTTCGAGCTTCCCTTACCTTTGGAACTAACTTTAGTGTCATCAGCTTGAAGAGAACTGGGGTCAACAAAAACCTTAATAAAACTTTCAATTATTACAGAGTTATAGCGTGAAACCTTTTCCTGAGAAACTAGAATACTTCTTAAAGCTTCTGTCGGGGACGTTTTATTCTTTATCATTAAATGCACAAAATCATCCACTAAACACAAAATATTACCTAGTGTAGAAACTTGAGGGCCTTTCAACCTATTAGGAAAACCTGTTCCATTGTAACACTCGTGATGCTGAATAATAATTTGCTTAATTGAATTGTTAATAAGTTTATTTTTTTCGATAACCTTAACACCTAATTCAGGATGCTGCTTATACTTTTCTAAATCTTCCCCTGACAAATCTTCAGGCCTTGCATTCATAAGATTCTTTGGTAGCTTTGTCTTTCCAATATCGTGGAACATACAGGCCAAGGCCATGGTTTCTATGGTTAACTTTGATTGCCAAGCAAACTGTTTAATTATTGCGCTTGAGTAAAGAGTCGTTATAAAAGCGTGGGTGAATTGATTAGGATCGAGTTCCTGAAAATCTCTTAGAGTCTGATAGAGGTCTTTTTGATCCTCCACAACCTTATAGACATTCGTTGCTATCTCTTTAGCTTGATCAACAACCTGGGCCTTAACTCCCTGGTGAAATAATTCCTCTACGTATTTTCCAGACACTGTTGAAAGGAGATTAACCTTAGAAGCCGAGCCAACGTTCTTATTGTCAATAAGCTTCTTTGCCAGAAAGTTTGTATACTGAATATACTTTCTTCTATCTTTTTGATGAAAATAAAGACAGTCGATTTTTTTCTCATTTTTATATTTATCAATCCTATCTTGGGAAAACGTATCTCCGGCATGGAGAATTTTTATGTACCTACTTTTGTTTATTTTTACAAATACGTCAAAAAGGACTGCCTTAGATGGGAAGAAATTTTCAATTTTAACCTGAGTAAAACTACTATCTGAATCTCTAACCTCTTCTTCTTCAGAGACCCCTTTTCTCTTTTTTAGCCCAGCGATAACATCATTTAAACTTTGATGAGACTCGAGAAGAGAAGTCAACTCTTCATTCAGAATCGGCTTTACTAGAATCTCTGTAACGCCCTTTTTTTTCAGCGCCTCCTCACAATATTGTTCAGTTTCTAAAAGGGCCTGACTCTCAAGGAGGGCAAAAACCCTCTGACCTTCTATATTTTTATTTATATAAGTCAGAACCTGAAGACCACTGTGATTCTTTATTGAAGGATTAATTATAACAGCAAAGTACTGATTGTTATAAACATTGAGCTGGGCACTTCTTCCATTATGGACAAGATCAACTTTATAGGAGTTTTCTTCCAAATACTTGGAAAGTTTTTCAGACCATCCTTTATCTTCATCTGCTAATAGAAGCTTCAAAGGCACTTGCTAGTCTCCATTAAGCTCTCATTAATTAAACGATCCCAATATAGGACTTAAGGGCTTTTCGGCAATTTACTAAAAACATAGAGGATAAAACTGGGTAAGCTAATCAATAAAATTTGTATTATGGCCAAGGTAAATTCTTTGTGGTTGGATGGGTCAATGGAAAATCAAAAATTGAATGAAGATAATTGGAGAGAGTTTCTTTTCAAGACAAAGAAACTCCTAACTTTCATATCGGAGGGCGTTGAACTCAACGACTACGAAAGCATTAAAGATGACTCAATAAACTTTATTTATAACGTGG
>PAZA01000063.1 GCA_002715375.1 Halobacteriovoraceae bacterium | reverse complement strand
TGACAATTCTTGCCAATACGATCCAATAAATAAGCCCAAGACCTACAAAGATTAAAAAAACGTGCCTTCCAAAAAAGACCATCAAAAGGATGACAAGAAATATAAAAGGGACGCCGAAGAGAAAGTCGACAAACCTCATCATAATTTGATCGATCAAACCTCCGTAATATCCGGAAATAGACCCATAAGCTATACCAATAAGAACACTCACGATTGTCACAGTTAAGGCCAGAAGGAGTGAAAGCCTCATACCGTAGATAAGCCTGCTTAAAATATCTTGTCCAAGTTCATCTGTTCCTAAAAGGTGCTCTGATAAGGGCATCTCGAGGTAAGTTATAAGGTGCTCTTTTTCTAAGTGTGAGATAGAGTCGTTGGCCATTTGCCCTAAGAAATTAAGTGAGGATGATTTTAGAGAGGGTCTGTCACTGACTCCATCTGAACCACCTAAGTCACTGAAAAAGTCATCCTCCGCTCCTTTTGTTTCTTCCTTTTTTTGTTTTCCGTATTCAAGAAGTTCATTTCTAAGCTCTTGAGAAAGGAAGGATTTATACCATGTTGGAGGAAAGTTTTGATTTTCTAGTTTTCCTTCATCATAAGAGTAAGGAGTGACAAGCTTTGCAAAAAGTGAAAGCAGGAAAAGAAAAGTAATCATGAAACAGCCAAAAACGGCCATTTTATTCTTTTTAAATTTACGTACACTATCTTCTAAAAGAGACGTTCCTTCTTCAAAATCGCTTTCATCCAACCGTTTCAGCTTTTCATCTAATTTTTTTGGATCTGCAATCATACTTTATTCCTTTTCACCCTAATTTTCTTTTCAGTGCCTAACAATACCTACTTTCTTATTTTTGGATCCAAAAACATATAACTGATATCAACAAGAGCGTTAAAGAAAACGACAAGTGTACAGTAAAAGAGGATCATACCGAGGGCCATTGTATAGTCTCTGGCAAAAGCAGAGTCGACGAATTGCCTTCCTATTCCTGGAATGACGAAAATTTTTTCTATAACGAGAGAGCCTGCGAGCATTCCAGCTGTTGCCGGGCCTAAATAACTAACAACGGGGATGAGTGTCGGTTTAAGGCAATGGAAGGTCACAATACGCCAGGTTGGTAAACCTTTTGACCTGGCCGTTCTTATATAGTTTGAACTTAAAACTTCCAGCATAGAGCCTCTCGTTAACCTCGCTATATTGGCGATAAAGAAAAGTGAAAGGCAAAAAGCTGGAAGGATATAACTGCTCGCTGTCTCAAGCCCTGAGACGGGGAGAAGCCTCATCTTTATCCCAAGAAAGAGAAGGAGGATAGGTGCTAGGACCATATTGGGGATAGAGATCCCTAACATGGCCGTACTCATCACAAAATGATCCATCCAGGAGTTATGGTTAAGGGCCGCAATAAGGCCAATAATAAGCCCAAAACTCACAGCAATAAACATGGCCAGAGCGCCAAGTTTTAAAGTCGGCCCTATCCCCTCACTGATGACCTCGTTGACAGTCAGATGGGCCACCTTGAAGCTCGGTCCCAGGTCTAGCTGGGCAAGGCCCCCCAAGTAAATGAAGTATTGCTTGTAAAGAGGCTTATCGAGGTGGTACTTGGCCATGATCGCCTTTCTTATATTCTCCGGCGGTGACTTCTCTTGGTCAAAAGGACCGCCCGGAGCGAACTTCATCATGAAAAAAGATACAGTGATAATGGCAAAAAGGGTGGCCACGGAGGCCAGCACCCTTTTGATAATTTTACTAAACAAGTTAATGTCCTTTTTTAATCTTTACCCAACTTTACCCAACTTTACCCAAGAGAAACTTCTTAAAGAGAAGGAAACATTTCCTTTCTTTTTTTCAAGTCGATCTTAACGTACTTAAGAGCATGTTGATCGAGCTTGTTAGCGTAGAATCCTGAAATATACTTTTGCTTTAAGTTTAAAGAAGTATAAGTAAAGAGAGGAATCACAGGAACTTCATCCATAAGGATTTTTTCCGCTTCTTCGAGCATCTTACTTCTTTTTTGAAGGTCATTTTCAATTCTCGCCTTACCTATAAGCTCATCGTATTTTTCATGAGAAAAGCCCGTACTATTGTTTCCACCATCAGTGACAAACATATCAAGGAAGTTAATAGGGTCTTCCATGTCAGCTACCCAGCCGGCCCTCGCAAGATCGTAATCAAAGCTCTTTCTAGAGTTTAAATAAACCTTCCATTCTTGGTTTAATGGCTTAATTTTTACTCCAAGAGCGTTTTCCCATTGTTTAGCGACAGAAACGGCCACTTTTTGATGTGTTTCAGCCGTATTGTACAGGTAACCAACTTCAGGAAAGCCCTTGCCATCTGGGTATCCAGCTTCGGCCATGAGCTTTTTCGCTTCTTTTAACCTTTCCTCGTAGTTGTCATTTTTAGTTAAAGGTTGTGGAGCGTATCCCTGGAAAGCATTTGGTACAAGGGAGTATGTCGCTTGTTGTCCGGCTTTCATGATGTACTTAACGATTTTTTTTCTATCAACGGCCAGACCCAGAGCTTTACGAACTCTTTTATCTTTGAAGGCTTCTTTTTTCGTATTGACCATAATGTAGTAAGTACCTAATTGCCTTGCAGCCACTAAGTTGCCTGATTTTTTAAGAGGAATGATTTCTGACGTTGGAGGAGACATATAATCGATATCTATTTTTCCAGCGCGGAAGGCCCTCACAGCATCCGTTGAGTAAGCGCCAATAAATTTAAAATTGACTTCATCAGCTTGAACGTCTTTGCTCATAGGGTGATGCGGGTTTTTAACAAGAACAATTTTGTCTTTAAGTTTCCAATCTTTAAAAGCGAACGGACCGTTGGTCCAGATATTCTCTTTTGTGATCCACTTTTCTTTATGCTTTAGGATTGGCTCTTTTGGAACGAGGTGAAAAGAGTGGTGGGGAAGATAACTAATGAGTGTTGGTACTGGTCCTTCTAAGGTTAACTTAACAGTATAGTCGTCCAGGGCTTTAACACCTATTTCATCGGCATTTTTGATTTTACCTTTATTATAGGCTTGACCATTTTTGATAACGTAAAGCATGTAAGCGTATTCACTCGCTAACTCTGGTGAGAGCATTCTTTTGTAGGAGAAAACCACATCGTGAGCTGTGACAGGTCTCTTTTTCGTAACCGTGCCATTTTCATGTTTCACCCAGTTAACATCTTTTCGGAGTTTAAAAGTCCACTCTGTAGAACTTTTATTTTTAGTGAAAGAAACAACCAGGTCTTTTTCCGGAACACCTGTTTTGTGATGGTATTCATAAAGACCTGCAAAAAGGTTAACCCCTATATGAGCTGAGCCAATTCCAGTCGCTAGCTGTGGATCAAGATGGCGGATTTCTTCCCCGTTTTGGACGTTCAGTACGACTTTTTTGGACTCACTTGGTGTGTCTTGTTTACTACAGCCGATTCCCGTTAGGGAAAGGGCACAGATTGTTGCCATTAAAAATTTTTTTCTAAGAAACTTGTGATTTAACATAAGTGCCCTCCTCTTTAAAAAGTGATCATTTATTCAATCTTTGTTGTTGAGTTCCCTAAGATTCTTCATGAATCTCAAGAGATTGTCACTCTTATAAAGCAGGCCTCACCTATAGGCAAAGAAAGGAATAAGATGTCATTTTTTGTTAAAAATGGGCCTTTATTTGCAATAAAAAATTCTACTTTTCTACTATTTATTTCACTTAGAAGTGGTCAATTGGGGTCTAAAAGGGACCAGGCGCGAGACTCCATAAAAAACTTTGAATATATTAAAAGGCTCAAAAAAGGTTTAATGGAGTTATAATGCAGATGCACAATCAAAAGTCGGTTGTGGGTGCTAGGTGGTTGGTCAAAAATACCATGGCCAGTTAGAGTTCCGCTTTTGGGGCGGCTTGGTTTGTGAAAAGGTTTGAATGATGGGGAGCTTTGATTCTTTTATTATTTCTGCGGAGAGGTTTTTGTCATCCTTTTGGGACTTAATTGTTTCTTCGTCAGTTTTTTTTCGTGTCGTTGTTTTTGTACCTTTTCTTTTTATTTTGTGCCTTCTTATTTATTCCTATATTTCAAAGAGGAAGATGTTTCTTTTTGAAATAGGTAAAAAGATTATGCCTAAGAAGGTTCCTTTCACGAGCATTTTATTAGCTGATGATGACCCTCACGTAACTAAATTTTTTTCTTTTTTTCTTAAAAAGAGAGGCGTGGATGTTACTGTCGCCACTAACGGAGAAGAGGCCTTAGATATTTGGAGGAATAATCCAAACTTTGATATTGTCGTTGCCGATATCAATATGCCTAAGATGAGTGGAGTAGACCTTGGCGCTGTCATTTACAAAGATTGCCCAGTTGTTTTGATGGGCGCTGATGAGGAAAAGGTTCTTCAAGAGAGAGGGGACTTGAATAAGTGTCATGGTTATTTTTGTAAAGAGTCGAAAAGTAGAGAGTTTCTCGTGGCGACTCGTAAAGCCTATGATTCATGGCAACTCAAGAATAGTGAAAAAAGCCTTTAGCAGAATTCCAAACAGCATCAAATAAATTGCTTTACGTTTATGTTTAGACTCTTTATAGTCGATCGTACGTAAATAGTACGTATCGTTTTTACTTTAATTTGGGGTCTGTAGTGGTTGAAAGTTTGTCCCACCTTACAAAAAAACAAGAAGAGGTTTTACTTTTTATAAGGAATTATTATGAGGAGGAGGGCCGAACCCCCTCTTACTCTGAAATTCAACACTACTTTGGGCTTAAATCGAAGAGCTCTGTTCAAGATTATATAGGTTACTTGAAAAAGGCAGGCTTTCTCCAAAAATCTGTAGGTTCAAGGGCCATTGAGCTTGTAAAACCTGAGGAGACGACTCCTATGACATCGATACCTCTTCTTGGGAGCGTTGCTGCTGGAAGGCCTCTTGATGTGCAAAGAGATGATAGTGAAAGTGAGTTCATAGGAGTTCCCCAATCGATGGTTGGGGGAGGAAGGTGCTACGCCCTTTCTGTGAAGGGAAAGTCGATGATTGATGATGGTATTATGGAGGGAGACCTTATTGTTGTTAAGCATCAGTCGACAGCACGGAATGGTGAAACTGTTGTGGCCCTTATCGATGGAGCAGCAACTGTTAAGCGTTATTATAGAAAAAAGGGTGTTGTGGAGCTTCATCCAGCGAATGAAAAGATGGGACCTTTTTTTGTTAGAGGTGGCCCTTTTGAAATACAAGGAATCGTCGTAGGGCTTTTGAGGCATTATTAAGAAAGGATTAAATCCTTCGTCGTCTGTGAAATATAAATTATAAAAATTGAAAAGAGAGGTTCTTCTCTTGTGAGAAAAGTGTTGTATGTCAATATAACGAGGTTTCCTATTGCCGTTGAAAGGGTTTTATCACCGAATCTTAGGTCGAGGCCTTTAGTTATTGCTCCTCCTCAAAGTGGTAGAGCTCCCGTATGGGAGTCTTCTGATGAAGCGAGGGCAGCAGGTGTTTTGCCGGGAATGCCTATGGCCCATGCAAAAAAGGTTTGCAAGGATCTTGTTGCTCTTCCCCCAAGACCTGAGCTTTATTCTCGAGTGGCCAAAGATTTGGAGGAAAAAGTTGTGGCCAAGACGACGCCTCTTTATGAAGTGGAAGGACACGGGCGCTTCTTTTTAGATATGACAGGTTTTGATCATCTTTATCCACACCTTCCAGATAAAGCCTTGGACCTTCAAAGGAGTATTTTGGACTCCTTCCAACTAGAGGGGTCATTTGGTGGTGCCGCTAATAAACTTGTCAGTAAAGTCGCCGCCCAGACGAGAGAAACCGAACATGGTATTCGTTTTATCAAAAGGGGAGGGGAGAGGGATTTCTTTGCCCCCTTACCTGTTAGCGTCCTTCCTCCTATTCAAAAAATACTTAAGAGGGGCCCTGGGAGAAAGAGCTCGCTTTGTGAGGAGCTTAATATTCATACGAACAGAGACATTGTGGAGCTTGACCCCTTTTATTTACAAGTGGCTTTTGGAGATGATGCCTTCCCTATTTTGGAAATGGCCAAGGGAGTTGATTTAAGCCCCATTCAAAAGAGTTCGAGGAAGGAGGGGCATTATGAAGGCCTCTATTTGGAAGAAGAAACGAATGACCTCATTTGCATTCAAAAGGCCCTTTTGGGTCTCGTGTCCCGTGGAGTTCTCTTTTTAAGGGGGAAGGGGAAATATCCAGGCTCTCTTCAGCTTTTTATACGCTATAGCGATTATAAGTTTGTTCACAAGAAAAAGCCTCTTAAAGAATTAAGCCTCGATATGGATATTTTATCGGACTTGGCAATAGACCTCCTTCATCAGCTGATAAAAAGAAGGACGATGATTCATTATATGGCCCTTGAGTTTTGTGAGCTTGTTCAAGAAGAAGTTCAGCTACAGCTCTTTTACGAAACTGAGGAGAAAAAGAGAGATGACCTTCTTGATGCGATGGAAGATGTCCGGCGTCGTTTTGGAGAAACGTCTCTTGTTCTCGGGAGAGAGTTTTGATTCCTCTGCATGTTCACTCTTTTTATTCGCCTCTCGCGGGAGTTAATTCGCCTCAGGAATTGTGCCATTGGGCCAGGGATAATCAATTACCAGGTATCGCATTGACGGACACCAACGCTCTTTATGGTGCTGTTCATTTTCATGAGGAGGCCAGAAAAGTGGGCCTTTCTCCCCTTGTTGGAGCAGAGGTCGTCTGGTCAACTTATAGGCTTGTCGTCTTATGCGCGAATAAAAAGGGTTATGAGCAATTATGCCTCCTTTTAACGGATTTGAAATATGAGTCTTTGACGGGTGAGAAGTTTAGGAGTCATTTGATTTCTATGGGCACAAACACTGTTATTATGACTGATTGCCGCTCTTTACTTCTGGCCCTCAAAACAAGAAAGGAAGAGGGAGCTCTGTACTATGAGTTTTCTCCAGGTTTTTCCCAGTATAAGGACGTTTTGTGGTGTCGGGATCAAAAAATCCCCCTTGTTGGAAGCACTCGAGCACGTTTCATTGAAAAAGGGGATGACTTTTTTATCCGTCTGGGTCAAGCAGTTCATCAAAATCAGACGTTGGACCAAGTAGACCTTTCTTTTTTTAAGAAAAGTTGCCGCCTTATAAGTCCAAGTGAAGCATCAAATATTTTTCAAGCCTATCCCGAGATGATCGAGAATACCTACAAAGTTTTCCGCCAGTGCCGTCATTTTAATTTATGTGAAGGTCAAACGGTTTTTCCACGTTTTAATGGTTGGAGCAAAAAGAAATGTGATGATGTCCTAAGGAAGAAAAGCTTCGCAGGAATTAAGCGAAGATATGAAGGTGTGGGATTGTCGAAACTCCAACCTCGATTTCAGTCAAAGCTTATGGAAAGGCTTGAGCATGAGCTTGAGATCATTTCTAAAAAGGGTTTTAGTTCATATTTCTTAGTTGTTGAAGATATCGTTAGGCATTGCCCCAGGACTTGCGGGCGTGGCTCAGCGGCAGCGAGTTTAGTGAGTTTTCTTTTAGGAATTACTCATGTCGATCCTCTCCGCCATAACCTCTATTTTGAGCGCTTCCTCAACCCTGATAGAGAGGACCCTCCAGATATTGATATTGATTTTCCTTGGGATGAAAGAGATGCCATTTTAAATTATGTTTTTCAAAAATATCCTCATCATTCAGCGATGGTTTCTAACCACAATTCTCTTCAGGCGGCTTCTGCTATTAGGGAGGTTGCGAAGGTTTACGGTGTTCCTCTCGACGAAATCAATGAGCAGATCAGCCGCTTTCCTAAAGTTCAGGATTCTTCTCTCTGGAAGACGATTTTTTTTCAGGCGAAGCGCCTTCAAGGACATTTTAGGCACCTCTCAGTTCACCCTGGTGGTGTTGTGATCACACCAAACCCTATTGCTTCCTATGTGCCCATTGAGAAAACACAGAAAGGTGTGCCTATTATGCACTGGGAAAAAAGGCAGGTGAAAAAGTTTGGCCTTGTAAAGATAGATCTTTTGGGGAACCGTTCCCTTGCTGTCATTCGTGATACAATAAGTGCTGTTAACAGGCGCCTTGAAAATGATGGAGGTTCTAGAGAAAAGCTAACTTATGATGGTCTAGACCCCCTTTTTGACACTAAAGCTCGAAAACTTATTGAGTCAGGGGGGACCTTAGGAGTCTTCTATATAGAGTCCCCAGCTTCAAGAATGCTTCTTCAAAGAATGAAATCCAGTAAGTTTGAGCATATTGTGATGGCATCCTCAATTATAAGACCTGCCGCTAATGAGTATGCCCTTGAATTTGTGAAGAGGCTTCATGGAAAACCTTATTATCACCTCCACCCACTGTTAAGGCCAATTTTAGAAGAGACGTATGGAATTATGATTTATCAAGAGCAGGTTTCTCAAACGGCCATCGCCTTGGCAGGCTTTAGCATGAGTGAGGGGAATGAGCTTAGGAAGGTTCTCGATAAAAAAGATAAAAGGAAAAGACTGCGCGATTTTGAAAGAATGTTTTTTGAGGGAGGGGGTAAAAAGGGGATTGATGGATCTGTTCTAGGGCAAGTATGGAAGATGATTTTGAGCTTTTCAGGTTATTCATTTTGTAAGGCCCACTCAGCAAGCTACGCGATGGTTTCTTTTAAATCTTGTTATTTAAAGTCACACTTTCCCGCCGAATTTATGAGTGCTGTTATGTCTCATGGGGGAGGTTTCTATTCTCTTTCGACTTATTTGGAAGAGTCTAGGCGGCTCAATTTGAAGGTTTTACTTCCTGATATCAATCTTAGCGAGGAGAGTTTTCAGGGCCATGGAGGCTCTATCAGAGTTGGGCTTCAACAATTAAGTGGTATTACTGAAGGACTTAAAAAGAGAATCATTGAAGAGCGCCGAAATAAAGGACCTTTTTCTTCGGTTGATAATTTTCTTTTTAGGGTTAGTGCCTCCTTTGAGGAAGCCAAGGTTTTTGTAAAGTCACGGGCGTTCTCTTCACTTAAACAAGGGGAAAGCTTTTGTTCTCAAATGTGGCGGGTCTATGAGTGGTTTGCTGTTCAAAAAAAGGGAAGATTTAAGGGAAAGGTTCCTTCTAGGTTATTCAGGGAGTTTTCTCCGGAGCAGTTGATTGAGTGGGAAATGGATTACCTAAAGTCTCCCGTTAGCTTTCCTTCTTGGGCGCTTTATCCAGATGCATTAAAAAATAAAAGAAGAGTTCGAAGTGTTGAATTAACGGCTTTTATTAATGAAGTTGTCATTCTTTTTGGCGTCTATGTAACAGCTAAAGTTGTTTGGACTAAAAAAGGTGAAGAAATGTGTTTTGCGACTTTTTCAGATGAGGTGGGCCTCATCGAGGCCGTTTTTTTCCCACCGGCATATATTTCCTTTCGAGATCTTTTATATTCAGGCAAAGCTTTTATGATTAAAGGGAGGGTTGAAAATATCCTCGGTGCCCTTCAGGTACAGGTGTATGATGTTTCTCTTAGAGAGATTTCTTTGTTTGGTAATGACCGATATAAAGACTAAATAAACATTAGATTAACATTTTCTTACAGATGGAAGACATGAGGAGGTTTATCAGAGAAACTATTAAGGTCTTAAGTAGGAGTGCTAAAGACGAATGTTTTTGTAAGGGAGTATGTATGTTAAAACAATTGCTGATTGCCTTCGTCGTATCATTGGTAATACCTTTTAACCACCTTTATTCTTGCGATATTCACGGGAAGACAGGGATCGTTGAAGAAAATGATTTGTGGATTGGTCCTCATGATAAAGGGATTAATTCTATGACTGAGCAGGAATTTAATAATGTTATTTCTAAGATTGAGACTATTTACAAGCCTCTCGTGCGTGAAAAAGGTGGGGACCTTCATGTCGAAAGGAAGTGGGATGATGGCACTGTCAACGCATCAGCGCAGCGGTTTGGCGACAAGTGGGTTGTTAATATGTATGGAGGACTTGCCAGGCATGAGACGATAACGCCGGATGGCTTTGCCATGGTTGTTTGTCATGAGCTTGGTCACCATATAGGTGGGCTTCCAAAGAAAAAAATGTTTTGGTCGACAACGTGGGCAGCAAATGAAGGTCAAGCAGATTATTTTGCAAGTTTAAAATGTATGAGGCGTTATATGAAAGATGATGACAATGTTGCCATCGTCGAGAAAATGGACGTACCAGAGTTTGTGACTAAGAAGTGTCAGGAAAGTTTTTCCACTCAGGATGAACTGGCCATTTGTAAGAGAAGCGCCATGGCAGGTCTTTCTCTAGGTAACCTTTTTAAGGTTCTTAAAAAGTTAGAAAAGCCTCTCAAGTTTGATACGCCTGACCCCGCTAAGGTATCGACGACAGATAGCAACCATCCGGCTCCTCAGTGCCGGTTAGATACTTATTTTTCAGGGGCCCTTTGTGATAAGGAAGTTTCTGATGGAGTCAGTGAGACAGATATTAACAAGGGTGTTTGTGTACGAGAGAGGAATGAAGCAGCCATCAAGACAAGGCCTTTATGTTGGTTTAAGCCAAATGATCAAGGCGGAGGCGGCGGTGGAGGCGGTGGCTTCCCATTTCCTTTCCCTATGCCAAAGCCACCAAAGGCTTAATTGAGAAAATGAAATTAGATACAGACTAAGGATGGTTAGTATCAATGGAATAAAAAAAGGAAGCTTACGGGCTTCCTTTTTTTTAGGTCTAAATGAAGTGTTTTTTAATTTCTGGCTGAAGGAGTTCGATATAAGAGCTTCTTAATTCGTTCAGCTCTAGAGGAAGGGTCTTCAATGAATTGATGGCATTGAGGATTTCGTTTTTTTGCTCATCTTGAAATTCTTCGGGACAATAAAAGAGTGATTTTTCAAGCATGGGAGTTCCTCCTCTGTTGGTTTTGACGCATTGTATCCTAGAGGTTCTTACGGATCAAGAAGTGCTTAGAGGAATGCCTAATAGGTGTAGTTTTTTCACGTTTCTTGAGTATTTTTGGGTTCATTTCAAGGGGAAACCTCTCTTTATAGGCCAGGAGGTGGCCAAAAGAGAGGTCATTTTTTGAAGAATATTAAAGACTTCTAGTTTTTCAAAAGAATTCTTTTTTTAAGCATTTCGAGGAGGCTGAGAATAGTATTTCTTCTAAATTCTTTCTTATAGGCCCTAAAAGGGCTTAAGTTAACTGAAAGGTTACCATGGTCTAGGTCTTTTAAGAAAACACAGTCACTTCCCTTAAGGCACGCACTCTTTATTGGGGTCATTCCATCATTTGGTCCACCGCCAGCAATAAGAATAAAGCGGTTTAAAGCTTCAAAAGCGGATTTGTTTTTTGGCGGAGTAAGGGCCGTGAGAAAAATGTTTGGGTTTTTGAATTGGCTAGCAAGGGAGACTGTCGGAATTTCC
This sequence comes from Halobacteriovoraceae bacterium, assembly GCA_002715375.1. GTDB lineage: Bacteria > Bdellovibrionota > Bacteriovoracia > Bacteriovoracales > Bacteriovoracaceae > UBA7317. Next base: position 5,892 of record PAZA01000063.1, on the reverse strand, counting down.
TGAGTGATTTTTTTTATATCGTGGGCCCTTTCTTTGTGAAGCTTTGTGAGGAGGTGGGTTTTCATTTCTTGAAGACCTTCAAAGTTTCCTCCAACCAGGTCAATACCTAAGCCCAGGCCCAAATCTGTAAATGGGCAACCGACAAGGCAGTCAAAAAGAGGGCTTCCATAAAGGGGAGCTTGTAGAGTGAGCCAACCGGCTATTTTTGGATAAATCCGAGGGTTTTGAAGAAGTCCAAAAAGTGTATCGTTCCCACCCTTACTATGGCTAATAAGAATGACGGGCCTATTGCTTTCTTCAACAAGCTCAGCAACAATATCACCGTTGAAGCTAGGGGATTCCTCAGTATTAATTCTTGCTTTTATTGTATTAATACCTTGGCTTTTGAGCCATTTGATTTCGTGATAGAAAGGGTTCCCAAAGCCCTCTGGAATAGGTCCTCCCAGGGCCTTGATTCTTTCGGAAAGTCCTCCGTAAAGGTCTGTGAAAATTCCTCTTACAAAAATAACTTGGTAGGACTTTAAGAAATTTACAATTTTAGAGTTATCTGAAGAGACTTGTGAAATCGTCTTGTGAAATTCTTTAGTTGGTTTGTTCGAAAAAACTAAATCTGATTTACCTGAAGAGGGAAAGCCACTTTCAGGTGTTAAAAAAGCTATAATAAGAGCAAAAAATGTTAGGCCAAGTTTAAAAAAAGCACGTTTCACCATATGAAAAGTCATAAAGTCTCCTAAAAAAATGTCTAAGAAGGGCGCCAATATAAAGGAATTTTATAGATAAATGAACGAGCGATGCAGCGGTAAAGAGGTCTTTATGCTCTAATAAAGGCCAGGTATTTATGGTGTAGCGCGTCCTAATCCCTCTTGAAAAGCCTTAAACCGCTTTTTGGATATTATAAAGTTTACCGTTCATCTTTTACAAATTGCCTTTTTTATTAGTAAAAGGAGTTGGTTTGTTTTTGAAATGTGAGGATAAAAATTGGATACAACGACTATGGTGGTTTTGGGGTTTTGCCAAAGTGTTCATGGGCTTAAGGGTGCTTTCAAGCTTAACTTAGAAAACCTTGAGGGAAGAACAATTGGGAAAGGAAGCAAAGTCCGTCTCTTTTCGAGAAACGGCAAAGGCCAATTGCCCCAAGATGGCAAGGAGTTCATTGTATCCAATATTGTATATGGTCATAAGGTTATGATTAGCTTTGAAGGTATTGAAGACCGAACCAGTGCTGAACGAATTCTCCCCTTTGATTTAAAAGTCTCCCGTGAATCGTTTCCTCCTCTTCCTGAAGATGAGGTTTATCTAGCAGACTTAGAGGGACAGGACGTTTGGGATCATGAAAAAGAAGGGATATGCGTCGGTGAAATAAAAGGCTTCTATGATCACCCTGGGCAGAGTGTCGCAGTTGTTGAAACAAAAGAGAAAACCCTTCTCGAAATCCCCTTTGTAAATGCTTTTTTTCCCGTTGTTGAAAAGTTGGAGGCGGGTTATAGGATTGAGGTTATCAAACCAGAAGTCATTTAAACCAATGAGTGGCCAAGATTATTTGGATTTTTAGGGAGAAGGTAAATTAAGTGACAAATGGTAAGAAAAAAGATCATAAGATTTGGATCATTTCTTTATTTCCAGATTTTTTCAAAGCCTTTTTGGAGACAGGGCTCTCCGGTAGGGCATTAAAAGGCGAGAGAGAATCAGGCCTTTCTGTCCATTTAGTTCAACTAAGAGATTATTCAAGCAATTCCTATAAGGGTGTAGATGATGCTCCTTATGGTGGAGGTCCAGGCATGGTCATGAGACCTGATACTCTTCAAAATGCCTTAATCGACGGTATCGTGGTTCCAGGGGGCTATGGTGTCAATTGGAAGGAAAAACTTCACGTGGTTTTTCCTGGACCAAGAGGGAGAGTTTGGAATCAGAAAAATTGCCAGGAGTTCTCTCAAAAGGCCTGGGGAGAAAGTGGTCATGGTAAAGACTTAGTTTTCATTTGTGGCCGTTACGAAGGGATTGATGAAAGGTTTATCCAGAAGTATGTAGATGAGCAACTGAGTCTCGGTGACTATGTATTGACCGGTGGTGAGCTTGCCGTTATGGCCATTATTGACTCTGCCATCCGCTTTAAGCCAGGCGTTCTTGGGAATAGGGAGAGTTTTCAAAAAGAGTCCTTTCAAGGAGGCCTGTTGGAGCACCCTCAGTACACAAGGCCTAGGGTTTTTGAGGGTTTAGAGGTTCCGAGTGTTCTTCTTTCAGGCAATCATAAAAAAATAGAAGAGTTTGAGAAACTTGAGTCGATTCGAATAACTCAAGCAGAAAGACCAGATTTATTGGAGTTGTTATGAAAAATCTAAATGGGGAAGAACCTCGTATTTATCTTGGTTTGGTGCATCATCCTATTAATAATAAAAGGGGTGAGGTCGTAACAACTTCGGTAACCAATTTAGACATCCATGATATATCGAGAAGCTGTAGGACTTTTGGTGTTACTAATTACTTTCTTATAACCCCTTTAAAGGCCCAACAGGAACTGTTAAAAAGGATTTTGGGCCATTGGAATGAGGATAAGTCATCAGTTTATAACCCTGACAGAAGTGATGCTCTTAGTGTTGCTCGATGCGTTTCATCTATTGATGACGCCTTGCGCTCTGTCGTCGAAACTGAAAAAAGCTTGGGAAACTCAGACCAAAAACCTTTTGTCGTTGTTACCGGGGCTAACTTTAAGGCCCACGATGGTTTGGCCGAAGACCTAAAAGAGAAATTGAAAATTGACAAAAGGCCGATATTATTGCTATTTGGTACAGGATGGGGACTTACAGCACCTATTGTGGAAGGAGCAGATTATAAGCTAGGACCTATTTTTGGTTCAAGCCTTGATGGTTACAACCATCTATCTGTGAGGTCTGCAGTGGCGATTTATCTAGATCGCCTTCTTGGCGCCTCTGAGTCTAAATAGAGTGGCCTGGGAAGTTTAGAAGACTTTCTTAAAAAGGCCCTAAGATCATTGTGAGGAAAAAATGAACTTGATTGATGTAGTAAATGAAATTCATGCCAACCCAAAAGCAAAGGACATTCCAGATTTTAGAACTGGTGATACCATTGCTGTTCACGCGAAAATTACTGAGGGTTCAAAAACCCGTATCCAGATTTTTCAAGGTCTCTGTATTTCTATTAAAAGAAAGGGTGCTGTAAACGGTCACTTTAGAGTAAGAAAAATCTCTAGTGGAATGGGTGTTGAAAGAGTTTTCCCTTACCATTCACATAATGTTGAAAAGGTTGAGGTTGTTCAAAGAGGGAAAAGTAGAAGAGCTAAGCTTTACTATCTTAGAGATCGTTCTGGGAAAAGCGCTCGTATTGCTATTGACTACGATAGAAAATAAGTTATTTTTAAATCAGTTTTTTCAAAATAAAAAAAGCGATCAAATTGAGCGCTTTTTTTTTTCCTTTTTTAAGGACTTATTAGAAAAAGGATTATGTAAGCAATGGAACTTGATATCGAAAGAGTTTATTTTGAAGACAAAAAGTATTCCTTCTTCTCTGGTTGCGATGAAGTTGGACGAGGTCCTTTGGCCGGTCCCGTGGTTGGAGCAACTGTAACCTTTTTTCCGCATCTTTTGGAAAAGAGTGCGAAAGTCCAAGAGGTAGAGAAAATACTAGCTCCTTTCCTAGAGTTAGGTGTTGGAGACTCGAAGTCTCTTACTGAAAAGAAAAGAATATCGATTTTGAAATGTCTTGGTATAGAGGTCTCTCAATTAAGACCAGGGAAAAGTCTATTGTTCAAAGGTAAAGGTTTAGAAGCTTTCTCATATTCGATAGAGGAAGTTTCTCCCTTGGACATTGATAAAATAAATATTTTTCAAGCTTCTTTGATGGCAATGAAAAAATCTTTTCTAAGGTCTTTGAACCTTAAAAATGAGGCTTTAACAGAGTTTGTAAATAAAAGCGGGCGAGGAGTTCTTTTTGTTGATGGTAAATATCCCCCGAAGGGAATTGATTCTATAGCTTGTGTTGAGCCTGTGATTAAAGGTGATAGTAAAGTCGTCCTTATTGCGATCGCTAGTATTTTGGCCAAAGAGTACCGAGACCATTTAATGAGGACCTTTGATAAAGAATACCCTGGCTATGGTTTGGCGAAGCATAAGGGGTATCCAACTAAGGCCCATTATGAAGCTTTAGAAAAAATAGGTCCAAGTATTATTCATAGAAAAACCTTTAAAGGGGTTAAAGAGTTTTATGAAAACCTTTGACGTTGGTTTGAAAGAGGAATTACGTTGGTCTCGTTTTTTTCATGAGAGAGGGGTTCCAGTTCTAGTTTCTCAAGACCTTTTAAGAAAGAGAGGGTTGGGTCAAGTTGATGTTTGCTTTTTTAAAAAGGAGCGTGGAAGAATTATTTTGAAGCTTATTGAGGTAAAATCTTCCCCTCATACATTTTTTTCTCAAAAACAAAGAAGAAGGCTTTTAGGAGCCTGTTCTTTTTTGTCTAAGGTTTTTAATGTCCCTTCAAGCCTTTCTCTCTGCATACCTACCGGCTTTTAAGAAGCGTATCGAAAAAAGTTGTCTACTTTTTGTCAATGTAGTTTGTTTTGACCAAGCTCCTAAATAGTTTTAAAAATTTACCTGTGGGTAAATTTTTAAATCTAAAAAAAAGGATGTTGCTATGAACAAAATGTTGGCTTCTATTTTACTTTTATTTTTATCAATGGGTTCAGTTTCTGCTCTAGAAATCCCAGGGAAAGTTTTTTATTCAATAAAGAGAACGGGCGATGTCGTTTCAAGAGATATGATTCTTGATTTACCTGAAGACCGTAAAGGAAAGATTGTCGTTCGTGCAGAAGGTATGAACTTTTCTCTTGAGGCCAAAAAGTCTTTTACAAGAGTAAAAAGAGGGAAGGATACTTTTTATCTTGCAACGACAATGAAGGCTCCAGACTTTGCTGGTGGTCAAAAAAGTGCGATGGTGTTTAAGGGAACTTATTTGAAAGGTAAGAACGTCATAAAGTACTATGGTGATGTTTACTCTAAGAACATAGAAAATGAAAATGAGCTCGATGGAATTGAGTCAAAAGAAGATTGCCTAGAGGGATATGAGTTTAAGGGTGGTTTTTCTTTCGAAGCCGAAATTTAAAACTCAAACTCAGAAGTTAAGAAAAAAAGCCTCCTAAAATTAAAAAGGGGGCTTTTTATTTATTCAATCTCACTTTGTTTTTCTTGTCCAAGTTTTTGTCTAAGGGCCTCTCTGAAATTTTCTTTTATCTTTTCCTTTTGATTAACTTCAACTGAGCCGATGTGTTCGAACTCATTTAAATAGGCTTCAAATTTAGAAGGAGTAAAAAGGGTAGCGGGCCTCAAATACTTGGCCATACTTGGGTCGTGTGCCCACTCCAGGACTTTTCCATCTATCACACATTTAAAATCAGAAAATGTGTAACCTTCTCTTAACCTTCCCAAAATAGAGCTTCTTGTCGCCGTTGTCCTGGATTTAAAGTTTTTGCCTGTTTGCAAGTTTAAGTAATCGACAACCTTTTGAATTGTTTGTTCTTCTAAAGGCTTTTCTTTTGAGGGCTTTTCTTTTTTCTTTTTCTTTCCGTTTTCTTCTTGTTCTATAAGCTCAAAATTAACATTTCTTTTATTAAACCTATAGCTAATATTTAGGTTAAAGGAGAGAGCTCCTTGATCGATAAGTTTCATTGATTCATAAGTTGGAATGAGTTTATTTATGCTAAAAAGTCCATCACCTTCATTTTTAAGGATGCCCTTTTTTTCGAGCTGGGAGAGTGAGTCAAATGTCTGTTGATAGTTTAAAGAAAGGCCGCCCATTTTCAAGAAGTTTAATACCCTCTCCCTTTCAAGGTTTCCACTTCCATCTTTAAGTTTAACGAGAAGAAGGAGGAGAGTGGCATATTGAGG
>PAZA01000062.1 GCA_002715375.1 Halobacteriovoraceae bacterium | reverse complement strand
TAAGAATAATAAAGTTAATCTCAAAAGGTCTGAGTCAGGAGTTGGCAAGAGAAAAAGAATTATCATTAAGAATAGTAAAATGATTTAACCTCAGCTCGTTTTCAGACTCCATTATGCGTGTAAATAAAATTTTGAAATGAGAGAAAAAGAATTTAGAATAATAATAAGTAGATAAGGTAAAGTTCATAAGTATGAACAAAAAACCCAGACCGCTTGGGACCAGAATGCCTCTGGGTCCCGAAACAATTTCTACTTGGGAGCCTTAAAAAGACTATAAAATTAACTACTTAATTAAGGACCACTTGGGTCTAAGTATGGTGGTTCCCGCGGGACTTGAACCCGCAACCTCTAATGAGGCATGGATTTTAAATCCACTGTGTAAACCAATTCCACCAGGGAACCATTAAGAGAGTCGGTATGCAGAAAGTGATATTGGACCATTCGAGATACTTTTGTCAATTAAAAAGACTTGGAAGATTTACCCCATTCTATCTTATTTTTCTTTTCCTTTTGTCAGGGTGTGGCACTTCAAAGTCTGTGATGAAAAAAATAACACAAAAGGTAAAGGGGAGCCGTGCTTCAATTCCAGACCTTGCCTCCTGGGAAAGTGTTACAAACAGAGATGGCAAAATGCCTGAAACGGGCCATGCCTTTTTTAGCTTTTCTCCTCGGATAAGTAGTGAAACAGGTCTCACGCAGGCCATCCTAACAACGCCAGCGGGAAGTCCCTACCGCTATGAGTACCACCTTCCCACTGGTCAAGTTTATCGCACTGAGCGTTACTGTAAGCAAAGAGACGTTTGGAGGTCGTTCAAAAGTTCTTTAACCAGACCTCCTTTCCATGAAGGTTTTATTCCCCGCTTATTAGACTCAACAGGCCAACCACAAAAAATTTTAGTCTTTGGTGGCAACTCCATTCATCCATTTAACTTTGACCGCTTTTCAAAGCCCGTTACAGTAAAAGTAGTGGGAGGAGTTCAGGAGCAATACTGCAGACACTACCCTTGTTCAAAACAAGGGACCTGGCAAAAACGGATGATTTTGATCGGTTTTGATCCACTTCATAAAGACTTTATGGGTGTGAAGACTTTTAAAAAGTTCAAAAAAGTTGTCGATTGGAAGTATGCAAAATCCTTCATTGAAAACTCTCAAGGCCGGACAAGTTCCTTTTATGATCCCGAAAGGGATAGGGGTGATAAGCCATCCTATAGAATCGTTGGATCTTTTGAAAAAATGGCTGCTATGCGATACGTAGCGAAATCGGGTCACCTTTTTAAGGAAAAAGAAATCCTAACCATGAAAAAATCATGCGATAAGATCTATGGTTTTTTATGGCAGGCTTCCAAGATCTTTAAAAAAGTGACAAGAAGTAAAAAAGTTGATGGCAAAGAGTCCAAAAAAAGTTTTGGTCTCTTCTTTTCTTCTTTTTTTGACAATTTTGGGAGGTCCTATAGGACCTGTTCCAAATTTATGGGGAGTACCAAGCGCGAAAAAAATATGGGAAAAGTCTGGTTCTTTTCCTTTTTGGACGGAGTCTTCAACCTTGCTAATATGGGCTATTCTTATGATTGCGAAAAAAGAGCATGGGCCAAAAATATTGCAAAAAGCAATTCCCTCTTCCTGGAAAAAGACGAGTGTGGGCCGGAAGATGTGAATGATGCTTTTGATTCTGCCGTTACAACTTTGGGGATTCTTTATCGAAATAAGGACCATTCTTATAAGTACAAAACTTATGATTTTGGGCCAGGTGGAACTCACCAAAGAATTTATTCTTGGGTCTTTAATCGAGGAAAAAAAATTCTTTGCGTCAATGATAAGGAAAAACTGAGTTTCGAGGATACCCAATCATCATTTCCTAACGATGTACGTTGGACACCTCTTTAAATCTATAAGGACAGATCCTCTATTTACAGGCTTGGTGGGGGTGGCATAAAATAGGATTATTTTTGTCGACGCGACGTGGGAGCTTTCGATGTCCAAAGTGAAAACTATAAGGGACTTCGCTAAAATTGAAGAAGAATTTCTTTTAGAAAAACTTGTTTTAACAACTAAGGCAAGTGGTCTTATTGACTGGCTAAAAAGAAGGGCCCAAGTGAACTCTTTGTGGACCTTTCCTTTTGGAACTTCCTGTTGTGCTTTAGAGTTCATGTCTTTAAGCGGGGGAGCTCAGTCAGGAGGAGAACTTGGAAAAGACCTAACCCGTCATTCTCCTGAACGGTCTGATTTATTAGTTGTTGGGGGAACGATTACCGAAAAGCAAGCACCTATTTTGAAAGGTGTTTACGAAAAAATGGAAAGTCCCAAATGGGTTATCGCTATGGGGGCCTGTGCAGCTTCAGGAGGACCTTATAATACATACTCAGTTGTACAAGGTGTTTCTAGCATCATCCCCGTGGATGTTTATATCCCTGGTTGCCCACCTACGGCCGAAGCTGTTGTTGCCGGCTTCCATCTTATGAAAGAAAGAATTCTTAAAGGAGCTCAAAGAGGGGTCCGCCCTGAGACAGTTGAGAAAGGATTGTGAAGATGGAAAATAGTAGGGAGCTCTTTCAAAAATGTGAGGACCACTTTGGCCCATCTCGGTTTACAGAATGCAGACCTATGGAATGGGTTTTAGTTGGAGACTTAGGAAAGTTTCAAGATGACTTTTCCTTTTTAAAGGAGAGCTGCCAATTTAACTTGCTTCTGGATATTTGTGGTGTGGATAACCTTAATAAAAAAGGGGAGAATCCATCTGGGAAAAGATTTGAAGTTAATTACCACCTCCTTAACCTTGAGGAACATGTAAGAATCAGAGTTAAGGTTTATTTAGATGATAGAGAAAGTCTTCTCAGTATCACTCCTCTTTGGAAAGGGGCTGAATGGTTTGAAAGAGAAGCTTGGGATATGTATGGGATTCTTTTTAATGGAAAGCCTAAAGAAAGAATTCTGACTCATCATGAGTTTAGAGGACACCCACTTAGAAAAGATTTCGATATTAAAAAAAGAATTCCATTATCATCGCCTTTGGCATTGGCGCCTCAAGACACCAGAAAGTTAAGAGGGCTTCCGGAAGATGGCCATTGGCTTAATATTGATCCATCTCATCCGATTACTAAAGGGGCCTTAAGGGTTATGGTTAACCTTGAAGGTGAAAAGATAAAAGATGTTCTTCTTGAAATAGGTTACCTTCACAGAGGTTTTGAAAAACTTTGTGAGGGACTTAATTACAACCAGATTATTCCCTATACAGATAGATTAAATTATTGCTCAGCTGCACTTAACAATATTGGGTGGTGTAAAGCTGTTGAAGAGCTTATGGAAATTGAGATTTCGGAAAGGGCCAAGGCCCTAAGGATGGTTTTTGGTGAATTGGCCAGAGTTATTGACCATTTAATCTCATTGGGAACCATGGCGGAAGATTTAGGGGCGCCAACTGGACTTTGGTTTTTCATGGAATTGAGAGAAAGGATCTCAAAGCTTTTCACTTCCTACTGCGGTGGGAGTTTTAACCCATCATTGACTCGAGTGGGAGGCATGTCCCATGACCTTCCTTTGGGTTGGGTTAATGATTGTTTGAATACTGTAAAGTCAGTTGAGCACTCCATGGATGACCTTTCAAAAATGTTCAGTCAATTACCGTGGTGGATGGATAAGACCAGAGTTTGTCCAATTGAAGCCCGAGAAGCTATAGAATGGGGATTTACAGGCCCCTGCTTGCGTGCCTGTGGAATCAATTATGATTTAAGAAAGGTAAGCCCTTATTACTACTATGGAGATGTTGAGTTTGAGGTTCCTCTTGGTTCTAAGGGTGATGTTTATGATAAATATTTAGTGCGGATGGAAGAGATTAGGCAATCTTTAAAAATCATCACGCAGGTTTTGGATTATTTACCAGTGGGGCGCTTGAATATTGTAGACGGAGTCAGTCTTCCAGATAAATCAGAAGTCTATAAAGATAAAAAGGCCTTAGACAAATACCGTTCTATAATCAGAGATGGAATAAAAGTGAAACCTGGTGAAATTTACTCGGCAATAGAAGGGGCAAATGGAGAACTTGGGTTTTATATTCAGAGTGATGGAGGAAACACACCTTATAGGGTGAAAGTTAGGCCACCTTGTTTTCCTCTTTTTCAATCATTTTCTGAGATTGTTAAAGGTAATTATTTATCGGATGCCTATGCAACACTTGTTTCTTTAAATATTGTTCCAGGGGAACTTGACCGGTAATTAATTAAGGGGCGAAGAAACTTATGATTTTAAAAAGAGAGCTATATCAAAGGCACGGTTACTTTAAAGGTATTCTTATTGTTCTTTCTTTTCAGGTTTCACGCCTTTTTAAATTATTTTTAAATATATTCAAAAAAGGTGAAGGACGACTAACTGTCAGTGAGGATCAAAAACGATCGCAATACAAGGGAATGTTGGCATTAACAGTGAATAAGCAAGGAGAAATCCAGTGCACTGGGTGTGGACTTTGCCAAGCTGTTTGTCCTAGCGACTGTATAGATATTCAATTTGATAAAAAGAAAAAAGGCGTTGGAGCTTTTAATATTGACCTCCTCCGCTGCGTTTTCTGTGGTCTTTGTGAGGAGGCTTGCCCTATAGATGGTATTAGGCATACAGCTGAAATTCCAAGCCCAGGCCATTTTGAACAAAATTGGAATGTGGGAATATCAACTTTGGCCTTCAGAAAATCTCTTAATGATGGTAAAGGTCTTCTTTCCAAATACACCCTTGATCCCAAAGATCTGGATCAGGAAAATGAGCATTTTTTAGAGGATGAAGGTCAAACTAGTAATGCTTAACTTCACTTAGCCTCTTTTTGGTGGGATTGGAAAAAGGTCTGTTTTTAGGCTTGTTCTGGATTCTTTGAGCATCTCCATAAAGTTTACTCTGGGAACTGCTTTTCCACCCAGGTTTTCAATAACTGGTGTGAGCATTTGTGTATCGAGAAATGAGATATTATGTTTATTAAGATGAATCATCAGTTCGACAAGCGCAATTTTTGAAGTATTGGGATCGGTGAAAAACATACTTTCACCTGAGACAAACTTATTGATATGGACTCCATAAAGGCCGCCTTTTAGTTCTCCTTCTTTGTTTTTGACTTCAACACTGTAGGCATGACCTGCATAGAAAAGGTCAGTATAGGCCCTCATAATTTCCTTCGTAATCCAAGTGCCCGTTTGACCTTTTCTATTATTTGTATGAGAGCAATTTTGAATAACATCTTCAAACTGAGTGTTGTAGGTGACAACATATTTATTTTGCTTCATGAGCTTTTTTAAACTTCTGGAAATATGGAGGTCTTTAAACTTAAGGACACCTCTAGGGTCAGGACAAAACCAGGCAAGAGGATAATGTGATGAAATTGGCCATGGAAAAATTCCTTCAGAGTAAGCTAAGAGGAGGCTAGGGACTTCTAAATCCCCTCCAACTGCAAGAAGGCCTTCTTCATTAGCTTTATGAACCGGAGGGAAAGAAAGTATGGCCACTAAGCATTTCCTCTTTAGAAGTTGGTTTGAGAGAATATTTTATAATTTTCAATCTCACTTTTGCGATTGAGTCCACTTGGTAATTTCATTAATTAAAAAGGACGAAAGTGAAGCTCCTACCATGAGCGTTGTTTCAGCACCCTGGTGGATACTTTCATCTGTTTGCAAATAAGGGGCAATTTCCATCATATCAGCTCCACTAATAGGAAACTCTTTGGCCAGGTCTTGTAAGATGACCATGGGGTCATGGGGTGAAAGACCGTTAGGCTCTGGAGTTCCTGTCGCTGATGCATAAGTAGAATCAAGTGCATCAATATCAAAGCTTACATAGAGCTCTTCAATTTTTTCCTCTTTAAGGTAGGATAAGATTTTCTTTGTAATTGGTCCAGGACCTTGCTCGATAACTTCGTCTGCCCAATACTGTTGGACGCCGAATGTTTTTTCCCAATGCTCTTTAGGCTTTCCACTTGAACGGATGCCTATTTGAATAGCATCAGAAGGTTTATGAAGGTCGCCTAGAATATGAGTAACCCATGAACCAAAGCATAAATCTATACCCAATCTTTCTACAAGGAGGTCAGTATGGGCATCAAAATGGATGAGGGCCACTTTTTTTCCTTGTTCTTTTTTGGCCTTCAAGTATGACTTTACGAGAGGATAGCTCGTAGAGTGGTCGCCTCCAATTCCAAAAAGGCCTTTTTTAGGAAAGACTTTATAAAAGGAGGACGCAACATCTTCTGAAATGGAGAGGGGTCCTACAGGAAGGGGTGTATCAGTGGTTCCGTAAAGGGCCTTTCGACAGTTTTCTATTGTTCCTTCATTAAGGTATTTATCGTGAAGAAGGTGGGGGATGACTCTTACATCTCCAAGGTCGAAATAAGGCATATTCCCTTTGACTGTTTCATTTTTAAGAAGTGCCTCTCTTAAAAAAAGAGGTCCCCAGTTGGCCCCTCTTAAAATACCTCCGCCAGTATCTGAGCAGATTCCAAGAACAACGGCATGATTTGATTGTGGTAAGTTGTTTAATGAATCTTTCCAAAGGTCTTCCACACCTTCGCTTGTTCCAAAGACTTTTTTATGAAGACCTTCCCTTTTTTCCTTTGCGGTATGAATGGTAAAAACGCCGTTACCAGGAGGACAAAGCTCTAATTTTAATTGTTCTTGAAGTTTCGACCAAGTCAACTGATTCATCTTCCTTTTTCCTTTCAATCTTTGAATTCATTTTTAAGCTAAGCAATGATTCCATTATGTATTTTATTATGTAAAAGCAAATCCTTAAAAGTGCCTTTCCATAGGGCATCGGTTTCTTTTTCTCTATGGGCCTTCATATAAGACCTTAAAATGTCTTCCTCAAACCTAATTATATACTGATCAAGCTCTTTAAAGACGCCAGCTATGTGTGAGGAAAGTTTGATATTTTTTAGATGAGAAAACTTTTCGTAAGACACAGGCTCTTTTTCAAAGACATCTAAAAAAGCAAAAGCTTTAGGGTGCTTTTCGAGAAAATGGATTAGATGGCCCTCATTGACTAATTTTCCTCTCGAAGGGTTTATAAAGAGAACATCTTCTTTCATTTTTTTAAAGATTTTTTCATTTATAAAGGCCAGATTTTTTTCATTTAAACTGCACGATAGAATAACAATATCCGCCTTTTCAATGGGACCTTCTTTTAAAGAGGGGAAGCCCTTAAATGGGTCGAAAACCATAACCTCTGCGGCAAGAGGTTCCAGGCTTTTTTTGATAATGGATCCAATATGACCAAGACCTATGACCGCAACGGTTTTTTGGCATAAGAGATTTCGGTCCCATACTCTACTTTTATTCCAGTAGCTTTCATTTGGAATGGAAGTTTCCCTCTCAAAAATTGAAGCGAGTATATAGTTGGAGACAGCGTGGGCCCTAATAGGGTTTCCTAAAACAATAGGAATTCCAGATTCGGTGACAAAATCTTTTGGGAAATTGTCATAACCAGAATTCGGATGAATAATGAGTTGGACATTTTCAGTTTTTATATTGTTTTGCGTTAAGTCTTTTTTTGGCTTGAAATGGGTATTTGTGAGTAATATCTGTGCATCCCCTTCTTCAAGGGTATTCAAATAGCGAATCCCCTCAATTTTCTCTAAGGATTCTTTTTCCCACTCCTTAAATTTTTGATTTTGATAAGGTGAAACACCGAGTCTATAAACGTTGAGAACTGTATCTGTTGACATGAGCTACCTATAGCATAAACCTTTGTTATGGGAAATCTTCTTTTTTTTAGCGCTTGTTAAGGGAAGATAATTAGATGGTTTTCCTTGAAATTTGAGAGGGGATCATCTAGAAAGAGTTACTCGTAACGTTAATTCATAAATTGTTGAAGTATAATGAGAGAGGGAGGGGCCTTTATGATTTCAATTAAATCGTCCAGAGAAATTGAATTGATGCGTAAAACATGCAAATTAGCATCTTCTACTCTTGAATTTATTGAACCTTATGTTAAGCCTGGTGTTAGTACTGAAGAATTGAATAAGCTATGCCACGAGTACATTTTAGACCATGGGGCTTACCCTTCTCCACTTAATTATCACGGCTTTCCTAAATCGATATGCACCTCTCCCAATGAGGTTATTTGTCATGGTATTCCAGATAAGAAAGTCATCATAAAAGATGGAGATATTCTCAATATAGATGTCACGACTTACCTCAATAAGTTTCACGGTGATACAAATAAAACCTTTTATGTTGGAGAGGTTGACCCCTCTATAAAGAAACTGGTTGAGGTAACTTACCAGTCACTTAGAGAGGCCATCAAAACCGTTAGGCCTGGCTCAAGATTGGGTGATATTGGAGCAGCTATTCAAAGTGTCGTTGAGCCTCATGGATATTCCATTGTTGAGGATTATTGTGGTCATGGAATTGGAAGGGAGTTTCATGAAGAGCCGCAAGTCGTCCACGTCGGTGAGAAAGGAACGGGTATTGAGTTGAAAGAAGGAATGACTTTCACAATAGAGCCCATGATTAACCTGGGTAAGAAAGAAGGTCGAATATTAAAAGATGGATGGACTGTTATAACGAAAGATAAAAAATGGTCGGCTCAGTTTGAGCACACCATTTTGGTGACTAAAGATGGATCAGAGATTTTAACTTTAAGAAAAGAAGAAACTCCTTAAGCTAATTATGGAATTATTAGAAAGTCATAGATTGAACCCCCGTAACATGGTGAGACCTCTTTTTTTTGATGAAGAGGTTTCTTTTGAAGATGAAGCTTCTGGAGGAAAGGTAACGCTTTATTTAGAAGTGGATAAAAAGAAGAGCAGAATTAGTTCTTTAACTTTTTTTCAAGAAACAGCTTCTTTTTGGACGCCTTTTTTCTCGGCCCTTTGTGATTTATCAAGAGGCATGAGGCTAGATGAGGCAAAGGGTTTATCCTGGATAGACTTTGTGAATTATTTTGAAAATGATCAATTAATGAGCTCTATGGTTGAAAATTGTGAGCTTCCTTTTATCAACAGACCTCTTTTTCTTTTATCCGAACTCATCGACCGCTTTACCCATACTGAGGTCAAGGCTCCTGATGAGACAATAGGTGAAGGAGAATTGATTTGCCGTTGTTTTGGTGTCTATGAAAAAGAAATTCAAGAGGTTATTCGGAAGGAGGGGTTTTCATCTTTCAGAGCCGTTTTAGATGAAACTTGCGCTGGTGGTGGTTGTGCCACTTGCAAACCTCAGGTTCAAGAAATACTTTCCAAAGAATCTGTAAACGGACCAACCCTTTTTGATTCTTTTCAGGAGACTGGTAAAATTCCTCGAATTGATGGGATGACTCCTGTTGATGTTATTTTAAAGTCTGAGAAGATTTTAAATAAGTTTGAAGAGAAAGAGGGTGTAAGTGATAGTTTTGAAATCATAGGCCTTCGAGGACGCTGTTTGGATATAAAGTCCTTTTTGGGAAGTGATCCTCTTTGGAGCCGCCAGGTGGAACGCCTCTTAAAGCAAGGCATTTCAAGGGAGCTTTCAGTTAACGTCCAACCTTGTCACTTATCTGAGTAATTTTTTCTTAAAACTCTTCTCATAACTTTATTGGACGATGTTCGAGGCAGTGAGTCTGTTAAAACTAAGTCTGAGACCTTAAACAATGGGTTCAAATCCTTTTTTAAGACCGAAGAAAGCTCTTTCAAAAGTTGTTCCTTCTCTGTCTTTAAGGTTTTTTCCTCATTAGCAATAGCATAGATTACGAGATGACTAGGTCCTCCACCTTTAGGACTAACACCTATAGCAGCTGACTCGTGAACCCAGTCCAGGGTACCAATTGTCCTTTCTATCTCTGCTGAACTAATTTTAATCCCCCCTAAATTCATTGTATCATCGGCCCTGCCTAAGGCCTTAAAAAACTGACCAGCTGTTTTTTCAAGTTGATCTCCATGGCGTCTTAAAGGGCGACCATTGGATGATGTTTTCGTGTTTTTAAAATAAACTTCGTGGTGGTCTCGGTTTAGAAGAGTTTCTGAAAGCCCTAAAGAAGGAGGAATAATAAAAGCTTCTCCCTCTTGGGCAGGTTTATTGTTTTCGTCTAGCAATTCTATATCCAATCCAAGAGTGGGAGTTGTGAAGGTTGCTGGAGAAGCGTTATGAAGGAGAGTTCCCGTTATATAACCTCCTCCAATTTCAGTTCCTCCACAGTATTCAATAACAGGCTTATAATTGGCCAGATACATGAGGTAACTATAATCTTCAGCGTTGGAGCATTCGCCGGTGGAACTGAAACATTTAATATGCTCCCAGTTCTTATCTTCCATGCACTTTGATTTCTTCCAAGCCTTCACAATACTTGGAACAAGGCCCAGAACATTAACTTCTGCCTTTTCAACAAAAGAGCCGAACTCTTCGTTCGTAGGAGCTCCATAATAAAGTGCCAATATGCCTCTGTTAATAAGGGTCGCAAAAATAAGCCATGGGCCCATCATCCAACCTAGATTAGTTGGCCAACAAACAACGTTCCCTTCTTGAATATCCTGATGAAAATATCCATCCATGGCGGACTTAATCGGTGTTAAGTGGGACCAGGGGATGGCCTTTGGTTCTCCGGTCGTTCCGGATGAAAAAAGGATATTGATCATGTCTTTAGGATCACACGGACATGCTTCATCCAACTTTTGATCTCTTAAAAAATCATAGAAAAGGGTATCCTCGTTTCTTAATTGAGGTGGGTTGTTCTTTTCAAGGGGAATAATATAGATCTTATTGGCCTTTGCTTCTTTAACTCTTTCATAAAGAGGGAGTTTTTTTGATGCCCTTTCCATAAAGTCCATTGTGAAGATTGCCTTGGCCTTAGAAATTCTTAACCTCGTCTCAATTTCTTGAGGTGAGAAGCTATCTGCAATACTAACGGCCACGCAACCACTTAAAATAATGCCTAAGTAAAGAGCAACAGACTCAATCGTCATAGGCATCATAATGGCAATGGCGTCTCCCTTTTGAAATCCTTCATTTTTTAAAGAGGCGGCAATTTGAAAGGAGAAACTTTTTAATTCTCCTTGAGTCATCTTTTGAAGTTCACCATTTTCTTTTTGAAAAATGATAGCGGTATCATGGTCATTTTTTTGAAAGCAGCTCTCAGCAATATTAAGTTTTGCATCAGGCGCCCACTTTGGTGCTTCATAATTATTTTTAGGGCCAACCATTTGAGAAAATGGCTTTTGAAATTTAATATTCAGGAGTTTGATTGTGTCCTCCCAAAATTGATCATAATGATCGACACTCCAGCGGTGGAGTTCTTCGTAAGTTTGTTCCTTTATTTTTTCCGTTTTTTGAATAAATTTATAAAGGTTGGTATTTCTTTGTTGATCTTTTGTTGGAATCCACCAAGGAGCAGGCCCTTTTTCATTTTCGTCCCAGTTTTGAAAAATAAAGGAGTGAATTTCTTTATGGATAGAGAAATTTTTAATTTGGGGAAAGACTTTGAGACAGAATTGTTCCCAAAGCTTTTCTTCTTTTAAACCCGAGTTAATTAGTTTGTTGATTGAGTCTGTCAACGTACTGTCTAGGTCAAATTTTTTAAACATTGAATCAGATAGCTGCATAATGTTATCTCTTTTTATTTTTTTGTTGCCATCGGTTTTAGGAAAGTACCAAAAATAATGCTTATTCTCAATGAGCCATTTGATAATGGTCAAGCTTCTAAACTTAGGACCGATAGGTTGGTTAATCTAGGTAGTGTTTAAAAAGTTTTCTAGAGGTTTTTTATGGCAAAAATTCTTATCGTTGAAGATTCAGACTCAGTAAGGATAAGTCTAAAAAATATTTTGACTCCAGATGGTCACGAAGTCATAGAAGCAGCTAATGGGCTAGAAGCGTTGCAAAGGTTGGAGGAAACTCAAGGCTTTGATGTCATTCTTTGCGATATAAATATGCCAGAAATGAACGGAATGGAGTTTATCAAAGAGCAATGCAATCATGAAACTTATTGTGACATACCTACTGTAATGTGTACCACTGAGTCACACCCAAGGTTAACTCAAGAAGCGAAGCAGACTGGAGTAGTTCGAGCTTGGCTTATGAAGCCATTTAAGCCAGAAATTTTAAAGGCCACGATAGAGAGGATTCTCAAAGAGAATGCTGCTAAGAGACAAGCCTCGTAAGTGAGGCCACTTAAAGTTAAGCCTAACTATTACACTTTCCAATGACTTTCTCTATTTTTTTAAGTCTTTCAAAGATAGCTGCAATTTTATCTTTTTCGCTAAGCAATTTTTGAGGGTGGATTTCTTCCTGAAGGTAGCGGAATCTTTGGATAAAGTAATTAAACTCTGGGATGGCCTTATAAAGACAGTCGGCTTTATTTGTAAGGCTTTGGAGGGATATTAAGTATGTAAAAAAGAGGTTTGGCACTTTTTGTTGAAGCGTTTCAGTTGCAGCCTTTTGCAGTCGAAAAACTTTTTCATTTTCCCGGTCGAATTCATAGATACTTTTTCCTTTGATCAAAAGGTTCCTAAGAAAATTAACTGATGGTGAAAAATCCTTTCCAAGGCAGATTTCTTTTATAATTTCATCTTTTACTTTCATTAAGTTTCCACTTGAGACTTCACTTATAAGCTTTTGATTTAAGTCATAAATTGGGCCTCGGAGTTTTTTTCGGTGTAAAATCATCTCTTCCATGCCGAGGCATTGAAGTATGCTTTGATATTGTTTTTCTGCCCTTAGAGTGAGTGGCAGGCATAAAAAAAGCAGGGCGTAGAGGGCGGCCATATAATTTTTATTGTAATTTTTATTTTTGCTCATGATTTATCTTTTTGTTGCGAGTTGTTAAAGCGGCGAGTTCCTTTTTACAAAAAGTCCTCGGGATTATATATAACTATATCAAATATCGACATACTATTTTAGCTTCTTAAAAATTTTGTCCCTTTTTGAGTGTTAATAAAGGAGAGATTTCCTTTTGAAAGAAATGAGTTTTACGGAACATTTAGAGGAGTTGAGGACAACTTTAATTAGAGTTGCCATTATTCTTGTTGGTACTTTTGTCTTTACCTACCTTTTTGGGGCCCCTATAGCCGAGTTTCTACTTCAACCTTTAAGGGACGCCCTTTCTCAAAGGTCTGGTGAGCTTGGAGGTCTGGCTTCCTCTGACAAAATTGTTTACTTAGGTATTTTGGATAAAGTTATTTCTCAGCTTCAGGTCGCTTTTTGGTCATCGATGATCCTTTCATCCCCTTTATGGTTTTTAGAACTTTGGCGTTTTATAAAACCTGGCCTTTACGATCATGAGTTAAAAGCCGTAAAACCATTTCTTTTTGTCGGTTTTATGCTTTTTGTTTTGGGGATTTTGTTTGGCTATTACTTGGTCTTTCCTTTTACTTTTGAAACACTATTAAACTTTGGGGTCTCTGAAGTTCAGGCCATGATAAGTTTAAGGGATTATCTCGTTTTATCTTCAAAGGTGTTAGTCCTTTTGGGGTTTCTCTTCCAGTTGCCAAATGTAATGTTGATCCTTGGTTTTATGGGGGTGGTGACTAAGCAGAGTTTGAGGAAAATGAGACGCTATGTATATGTGGGTTTTGCAGTTCTTTCTGCCTGTTTAACTCCTCCTGATATTTTAACCATGATGGGTCTATGGCTTCCAATGATGCTTCTTTTTGAGGTGGGCATCTGGGTAGTAGCATTTATTGTTCACCCATACCTGGAGAAGCAACACTCTTAAAAAAGGAAAAAAAATGATTATCGTTACTGGTGGCGCAGGCTTTATTGGAAGCGCTCTTGTTGGAGAGTTATTTAGCCAAGGTTATAAAGATATAGTTGTTGTGGACTCTAGCAAAGATTTTAAAAACTGTCCGAACTTAAGCCCTTACAAAGAGCATTTGTCAGGCACCTTTTCTGCTTGGGAGTTTCTTGAAGGTAAAAAGGCAAAGTCGATTTATTCCAAAATCTCAGCAATTTTTCATATGGGAGCATGTTCTTCAACGACTGAAAAAAACTTGGATTTTTTAAGAAAGAATAATGTTGAATATTCCCAGAAAATCTTTAATTTAGCAGTTGAGTTGGGAGTTCCGCTCATTTATGCGAGTAGTGCCGCAACCTATGGAAATGGTGACGAAGGTTACTCTGATGATCACTCTTTACTTGATAGCTTAAAGCCTCTTAACCCTTATGGGGATTCCAAGCAGGTCTTTGATATTTGGGCCCTTGCTCAGGAAAAAAAACCTCCCTTTTGGTGTGGTCTCAAATTTTTTAATGTTTATGGTCCTAATGAATATCATAAAGGTGAAATGAGGAGCCTCGTTCACAAAGCCTTTCATCAAATAAATGAAAGGGGTTTTGTAGGTCTTTTTAAGTCCTACAAAGAGCCTTATAGAGATGGTGAACAATTAAGGGATTTTGTTTACGTGAAGGATGTCGTTAAGGCCATGATTTTAATGTTAAAAAGTGGTGATCCAAGTTATTGTGGCGTGTATAATTTAGGAACGGGTAAGGCGAGAAGCTTTTTAGACCTTGTGAGGGCCGTTTTTTATGCTCTTGAAAAGGATCCTAAGGTTGAGTTTATTGATATGCCTGATTCTATAAGAAATCAGTATCAATATTTTACTGAAGCTAAAATGGATAAATTCCACGCTTTTCTCCCAGAATTTAAATTTTCTTCTCTTGAAGAGGGAGTTCACGACTATGTCTCTCACCATCTTTCCCAAGTGGATCCTTACTATTCTTAGGTTTATTAAGATGACCCTTTCTAAAAGAGTAAAGGGAGTGATCAATGGCCTTTAATGGAGGTGTAAAGGGAGCGGCTAAACTTCTTGCTGGTTTGGATCCGGTCAACAGACAAAGACTCTTTGAGGAGCTTGGTAAAAAAGATCCTAAAATCGTTGAAATTCTCAAAAAGAATATGGTTTCGATGGAAGACCTAGTTCTTTTAACCGTAAAAATGATTCAGGATCTAACTCGAGAAATTCAGATGAAAGACCTTGGGATGGCACTAAGGACTGAAAAGGAAGAACTTAGAGATCATTTTCTTAATAATGTCTCAAAAAGGATGAAAGAAGAAGTTGAGGACATTTTAAATGGTCCTCCTCAACCTCTTTCAAAAGTCCAGGAGGCTCAGGAAAAAATCCTTTCTCTCATAAGAAGCAAGATTGAAAAGGGTGAAATTGTCTTGTCAAAAGATAGCAAAGACCGCCTGGTGTAAATGTCTATTTTTTAGTCTTTAAAAAAAAGGTGAAAAGTGAAATAATCTATTTTTAATAAAAAATACATGGATGGTATTTTTATGAAAAAGAACTGGATTCTTCTTCTTGCTCTTATTCTTATTTCTATGGAAATCGGGCCTAGGATTTCATTTTAGGACAAGGCCTTAAATCTCATTTTGTAAACAAAGATGTTTCGTAACTCTTTTGATGGGAAGTCTTTCAATGAGTTTAATACCAACTCTATGGAAAGGTTTTTCCCTTTGATTTCCAGACATCATGGCCGAGTTGACGATAACGCCTGTGACTCTCTTTGCTACTGGGACTTGTAAGTATTCGAATTCAACATGTAAAACTTCATTTCTATTGAGAAAGCGAGCAAAGGCACTAGGAAGTTTAAGGGCCATTCCGTATTCAGAAATATCCAAAAGGGTACCTTCGAATGTTGGTACATCTGGATACGTATCCAAGGAGGAGTTTGTAACTTTAACGGGTATTTTCATTTTATCCATTTTTACCCGCGGATTTCGTAACCACCATTTTTCGTAGGGAACCGGTTGAGTAAATGGGTCATCTATCAGTGATTCGCTTTGAAGGGCACTCTTCACGTCTTCGTCGTTTAAGGGCATTGTGAGTATATGGTTGATGCCTATCGCTTTGACCATACTCATTAGGTGATCAGACTTTTCCCTTTTAAGAATGAGCATTGAGCGGACATTCTCATTAGTCTTTCTAAATTCCTCAATAATGGAGATTCCATCTTTAATTGGGGTAAAGAAATTGACAATAACCAGGTCAAAGGGCCATTTCCAGAAAGCATCAAGAGCTTTGTGCACATCTCTTGTAATAAGAATCTGTGCTTTTGATTTTCTGAAAAGGGATTGGAAGTAATCAGTATTTTCTTTTTCAGGGTCTAGAATGAGTACTCTCGGCATATTTCTTTTCTCTCCGTCTTTTGCACCTTGGTTCCTAGGCTCACTATAACAAAATTTTAAAAGAGGTATTTTTTTAGGAAAGAAATTCATCCTTATGTACAGGAGTTTCTTTTTGGAACTGGTATATTTTTGGGTAGGGTCAAAATCAAACCGATTAATATCAACAATTATTTAAATTTAGACAGTTACAGGCTGTGGCCAAATAGTAATTATTGGTGTGAAAATTGCATCTCATCTTTCTAGGGTAATCCTCTTATAAAAAGGGATGAATATTTTATTAATTTTTATTCAAAGGATGAAGCAATGAAAAAGACTATTTGTGTTGGAATTTTGGCTTTTCTAATATCTGGGGTGGCCCTTGCTGAGGAAAAAATTCAGCTAGGTGAAAACTTTTTAGGTGATCGGGATTCGCTAGTGGCAAGGCTCATGAGGCATGCGAGAGGTTTGGATCGGGATATTTCAAGATCTTATCTGCCGCATGAAGTGAAGCGTTCTGCGGAAAGGTTTAAAAATGCTTCTAGGCGGCTCTATTCTTGCGAAAATGATTATCCGAGTGACCGTTATGGTCGAGATAGGGTGAGTTTTGGCTTTTGCGAGAGAGAGTTTTCTGGGGTGCGTAGCACTTTTAGAAATGTAACAAGGACTTTAGACAGAGGCGGTTATGGTTCCTATGAGATTGAAGAAAGAATCCAGACTCTTCAAAGAATCATAAGACGTTTGGCCAGGGATTATGACAATGGTGGAGGAAGAGATCCTTACCCATATCCAAATGAGCAATATGTTTGCACTGCTGAAGCAGAGGAAGGTTGGAATACAAGGCCTGTTAGGGGTAGCCGAGCATTCTCTCTTAGAGATGCAAAACTCAATGCTCTCAGGGCCTGTGAGAGGGTTTATAACTATTGTTTTGTGAAGTCCTGCCAAAGAATTTAGTGACAAAAAAAGCCTCCCTTTAAGGGAGGCCTTTTTTTATTTCAATTTAATTCCAATTTAATTCAAATTAAAGGGCCAAGTTTGTTAGCTCTTTAATAAGGTTTTGAGACCTTTCAACGAACTTTTCTTTATCCTCATTTTTGAGCCCTTCAGAAGAAATAGTCGCTAAATCCTCAACATGGTGGCAAATCATGTCGACTATTGGTTCATTATTCCCCTTTTCATGTATTTTAAGAGCATTTTGAATGAGAGCATTCTTAGGGTTGATGACAAGAGTTTTCTTGACAGGAAAAGACTGATTTTGTCCCATAGATGTGGCCATTTTGCTGAATCTTTTCATTTGTTCATCAACTTTGAAATAAGCCGGACTGCTTGAATTTTTAATATTTTTGACTTCAACCTCTAAAGAACCTTTCATGAAGTCGTCCATTGCAGGAGCAGCTTTTTCTTCTTTACTCTCTTCGGTTTCTTTTTTGTCCTCTTCCTTAACAAGTCCTAAAAATTTTTCAAAAAGGTCTTTCACCTTCATGTCTTCAGGAGTTGAATTTTCAGACTCAAGTATTTCTCCAACCTGAGCGTCAACGGATGAGAATTTGTATTCCTTATCCCCTTTCTTTTGAGATTCCACATGCTGCATGAAGTGAGGATCAATATGATCATCAGTCTCAATGGCATGGATTCCCTCTGATAAAAGTTGTTTTTGAAGGGCCGGATCAGAAGAGCCTTTTTCGAAGTAGAGGACCATGTCCTTCATCTTCTCTTTATAGTTTTCAGGAATGGATTCAACATACTCAGGAAGAGTTATGTATTTGTTATCTGAGTTTTTGAAAAAGACTCTATCTCTCATCAATTCATCAAACTTTGGATCAGAAACAACACCATATTTGACGAAAAGACCAATATCTTCCCAAATGGACTCCATTTTCTCTCTATCTTTTACGTAAAGAGTTTTAAGAGCATCTGCAACTTTTTTAACAATATAATTCGATATCTTTCTGATATTTGGGTCACCCTGCAATGCTGAACGAGAAACATTTAGAGGGATATCAGTAGAGTCAATAGATCCTTTCAGTAATGAAAGGAAGTCTGGAATAATATTTTTTACGTTGTCAGAAACAAAAACTTGCTTTGAGTAAAGCTTTATATGAGATTCGTTGAAATTTCTGTTTGGATTAATTTTTGGGAAATAAAGAATCCCTTCAAGAGTAAACGGGTGATCAATCTTCAGATGGATCCAAAAGAGTGGATCTGGGTCCATTGGGTAGAGCTTTCTATAAAAGTCTTTGTATTGGTCTTCCGTGATTTCTTTTGGGTCTTGCCTCCAAAGAGGATTTGTTTCATTAATAACTTCAGCTTTTGGCTGTTCAATAACTTCTTTACCGTCGTCATCTTTTTTGGTGACAGGTTTTTCATTTTCATCAAAAACGCTGATTTGATAAGGCATAAAATCACAATGCTTTTTAAGAGTAGACTTTAGTTTCCACTGACTTAAAAATTCCTCCCCATCTTTGTTAACATGAAGGGTAATTTTTGTTCCAACTTCAGTTAAGTCGGATTCTGAAAATGTATACTCCGAGTCTCCTGAACAGGTCCATTTGACGGCTTTGGCACCTTCTTCCATTGATAGTGATTCAACGACAACGGACTCTGAAACCATAAAAGCTGAATAAAAACCTAAACCAAACTTACCGATAATATCGTCTTTTGTTTCTCCATTTTTTTCTAATTTTTGGACAAACTCTTTGGCACCAGAAAAAGCCAGTTGAGCGATGTACTTTTCAACTTCTTCTTCAGTCATTCCCAAGCCGTTATCGGTTATTGTGATGTACTTTTTTTCATTGTTAACGTTTAGCTTAATAGTACCAGTGGGGATTTCCTGGTTTTTTGTTCTTGCAAGGGTGCCTCTTTTTGTAATGGCATCAGTTGAGTTTGCAACAAGCTCTCTGACAAAAATATCGTGCTCTGAGTAAAGCCATTTTTTAATGATAGGAAGAATGTCTCCTGTTTCAACTTTAATTGTGCCTTTTCTATCGCTCATTTAAGGGTCTCCTTGGAAAGTTTGTCAAAATAGCCGTTTCTTTGTTCCAGGCCATATTGAGATCAAAAATTTTTACATTAAATAAGATGGTTGAAATTTTCACCAAGTCAAGGGGGAGGCGTGGACTTTAAGCCTAATTTTCGCTATTTTTTACCTAAAAAGAGTTATTTCGCGGAGTGTCTTTGTGATGAAGAATGAAATTCAGGATGTCACTATTTTTACAACTGGTGGAACTATTGAAAAAACTTATGATGAGCACGATGGAATCCTAGAAAATAGAGAGTCTATTATTAAGCAAATGCTTCTTTCAAGACTAAGGTTACCTTACACACGCCTCAATATTTTTCCCCTTTTATGCAAAGACTCTCTTAATATGACAGATGAAGATAGGGCCTTTTTAGTTCATAATGTGAAAACTCACATGAAATCACAGCATCCTATTGTTATTCTCCATGGAACTGACTCGATGGCCGAGAGTGCTCATTACCTTCAAGAGCAAATAAAATCTATTGATATACCCGTTATTTTCACAGGGGCGATGAAACCTCTTGGCTTCCTGGATTCAGATGCGTCTCAAAATGTAACAGAGGCTTTATTAGCGGCAAAAATCCTAACCCCAGGCGTTTATATATCTTTCCATAACAGGGTTTTCAGTGTTCCTTCTGTGAGAAAGAATAGGAAACAAGGGACATTTGAATCTTTTTAGATTTTTCTTCTTTGGTCTAGCTTATGATCGAAATTTTAAAAACTTCTCTTTTTCACTAGGGGTTGGCATTCTGCAGGTTTCTTTTTTTCCAAACCATCGGTATCTGTTTTTTGCGATGACATCATAGATCCAGTCTCTAAGAAAAGTTGGGATGATAAGGGCAATGGAGAATATCCGGTACCATCCTGCCAAATCCCAAAGGATCAAAAGAACGGCTTTTGACTTTATTTCAACCTTTCCTTTTCTAAGGTAAATGATATTTGAGAGACCTTCAATTTTATCAATTGGATAATTATTTTTTAGAAGAATTTCTTTGGCTTCCTCTGACTGAAGTGAGGCGAGCAGAAAAAGGTTTTTTTTATCCCTATCTAAGATAAAGTTAACGGAGCTGTTGCATAGTTCGCAAACTCCATCGAAAAAGATTAAATGCTGAAATTCACTATTTGCCATGTTTACCTTCACTCACTCCCCTCATTTTTAGCATAAATTGAGGATTTTAGCTTTTATAAATGAAAAAAAGTCATTATGTCGATTATTTTGGGCGATCGGCAATCATAGTGATTAAGACAGGCTTTATTTCAAGGCGGTTTAAGGGGATAAAATAGAAGTATTTCCTCTTAAAATAGACTTCACGAAAGATGGTTCATGGCCAAATAGTGCTAAACTAATCACCAAAAGGAGACGATCCAAAATAAGAGGCTATGAAAGCAAAAACAAATTTTATTTTCCATTATGAGAACAAGTTCTTAATTCCTTTGATTGGAATTATTATTCTTCTATTTTCTTCTTGTGTAGACCAAGAAGTTCTCCGGTCTGAAAGGGCCATTCAAAAAAGCCAAACTGAATTGACTGGAAACGAGTCAGAGGCATCCAATGGGACAAATCCTTCTCTTGATGATCCCTCAGCTCCTTTTGACGGAAACATAGAAACTGGTAGCAATATCACAGACGGTTTTACTTATGGGAGGGCCGATTTAAGACATTTTGTTGATCCCTTCGATGGAACATATAAAACAAAAATAACCGTGCCAAAGAACCTGGCAGGGCTTCTTTATATCTCGGGAATTAATGTTTCAGGATTATCAGAAAGGCTTATAAGGGTCAGGTTTAATTTTGGTCGGGAATATGAGCCTATTGATGTTCCAGCAACAGTAGGAAGGGCACCAGGAATAACACCGCAGACTGATATTGAAGTCCTGATTTTGGATATGTCTTCACAACCCTTTAATCGAATTCGTTTAATGTATGACCTTTTTGATTATACAAACTATGACGGTGATAATGACGGTGTTGAAGTCATTAGTGATAGTGTTGTCCCAACTGATGCAAAAAGCACAAACCTTTATTGCAGGGGCCTTTTTTTAGAGCATGATCCTTCATTTGAGGATGTTACAGGAGATACAGGAAAATGTGATGCCTCCTCTGATACGTGCCTTTATGCCTATGCTAAAATTTCGGACTCTCACCTCTATAATTCGAGTGGTTATACAACAACACCCTCTGTTGCTCAGATAGATCACTCTGGTAGTGTTTACACTTCTGATAGTACCTACGATGGTTTAAGGTGCTTATCAGATTCTGATCGTATTGATGACCTCAAGCTTGTTTTAAATTCGAGCAATATTGGAGATAACACGACCCTTACAATAGGAGATACTGTTACGATGGCAGATGGCTCGACAATGACTTTTAATGGTCCGTTTAGGACCTATAATTACACAAATTGGGAAATTACTGGGGATGCCATTTTCTCCTCCATTGATAGTGCTGGCGATGAGCCTAAAGGGGTTTTTCAAAAGTATTTAACAACACAATCTGCTGCTAACGGGTTTAGGTCTTTTCTTTACCCAAGGTTTGGAAAAATGGAGCTTAGTAAAGATACAGAGTATGTAGGCTTAAGTTCTACAACGTTAAGTACAGCAACAAGGTCTCCCATAAAGAAGATGATTTCAAGTGGTGAAACTGATTATATGGATGGATGTAATTTAAGGGTAAGCAATTATGATCCTTACACCAATGAAGGATTATCATCTTGTAATGTAACCGCAACAATAGAGATTATTTCATTAGATCCTGAAACTGGCGCTCAGACAAAAATACTTAAGACTCCAAATAAAACTTTAAAGCTTCAAATTATAAGACCTAGTTTGGTGGATTATGCTGGCAGAGAGGTTCTTTTTGAGGCCTTAAAAACTTGCCAGAATAGTAAAGATTGTAAAAGTGATGAGTGCTGCTTCAATCAAAGATGCTGGTCAAAAAGAATTGTAACTCAGTGTAAAGAGAACGTTACAGATCAAGGAAATCTTCCTGTTGGTTCAACTTGCGGTTCTGATTTTCAATGTTCATCACTTTGTTGTAGCGGTTCAACAAAGGTTTGTGCTCCTCATGTGAATAACTTTACTGATAAATATAAAGTTTTATGTTCAAAGAGTCCAGGCCAGACTTGTGTTGCCCAGGAATGGTGTCAAAAGGTCGATTTAAGAAAGTGCCTTGTGGTGAAAACTGGAATCAGTATAACGGGAAAACAGGAATGTGGTCTCCGCTGCTATAATGTCCCTACTTTTGCAGAATGTAGAGATGGAGTCTGTGTTCCTCCTCAACCCTATGCAGTTCCAGCTTTTGATCCCCTTGACCCCAATAGATGCAACCAGGCCCTTGATCCACCAAAAAATTTAAATCAATTAAAATAATTTTCTATGTCTGTTCTAAGAAAGAGGAAGGTTGACTTTTACAACCGTTTCTCCAGGTTTTGATTGAAAAGAAATGTTGCCACCATGGTTTGAAATGATACTATGGGCGATTGAGGAGCCAAGACCTATATCAAATGGTGAATCAAAGGATGAAAGAGGTTTAAACAACCTGTCTTTTAGCTCTTCTTTTATTCCAGGACCATTATCTTTAATAATAAAAATAATATCTTCTTTTGTTAATTCATAGGAAAACTCTATTTTTTGTTGAACCAAAGACTTATTTTCTTCAAAAGAATTAATAGAGTTCTGAATGATATTTAAAAAGACTCTCTTTAAACTTTTCACTTCTCCATAAAAAATAGCAGGCTTACTTTCACTGGGAAAAATGAAGGAGAGTTTTGGATGAGATAATATCAAATAACTTATAGATTCTTTGAGCTCTTCAATCATTGAAAAGAGGTGAATTCTTTCTTTTTTTAGAGTTGGTGATTTAATGGTTTCCTGTATATGCCAGAGAAACGATTCGAAGTCCTGGCAAGTACTGTAGATGTAGGAGAGGTTATTAAGAACTTCCTTTTGGTTAGTTATTGATTGTTGGGCCTTCGTTGTTGCATTCATAAGATTATTGAGAGTTAGTTTTAGATCATGAGTAATGGCCCCAATATTTTCCCCTATTTTTGAGAGCCTACTACCTACCCTGACTTTATTTTCTAGATAAAGCTCATTAAGAAGTGTTTTTGATAACTTTGAAATGAGTTCAAGAAAGAAGTATTCACTCGAACTTAATATTTTATTTTCTGGCTCAAAAATAAAATATAATCTCTCCATTTGAAGAAAGATCAGATTCTCATCATTTTCCATTCTTACCGGAGACTCCATAAGAGAAGGGAAGTCAATATTTTCTAGTTTCTTTTGGATTTGTTGACTTTTACCTTCAAATTCATGGATGACTTTATTTTCGTTATTATCTTTTTTTTCATAAACGACTAAGCTTTTTAATTTAAAATACTTTTTAAAAAGTAATACAATACTTTCTTTAAAATTTTCTATTGATTCTTTTGACCAAGTTTGATGATTACGTAAATTATGAATCATTGATGATTGATATCTAGAGATATCATCCACCATTTTGATCATTTCACTTTTAGAATTCCATTCTGCTATAGATTTATTAGCAATTGAAACAACTTCTTCACCTTTGAAGGGCTTTGTAATATAGCTTATATTACTGCCAATGATTTCATTGATTTCAAAAACAGTGAATTCGTTGTAGGCCGTGATAAAAATAACTTCAATCTTGGGGTCAATGGATCTTATTACTTTTGCGGCCTCAACACCATTCATTTCAGGCATTTTAATATCTATAATAAGAAGAGCAAAAGAATCATCATTTTCTTTTAGCTCTTTAACTTTTTGTATGGCCTCTTTACCTGAATAAACCGTAGAAGGAACCATCTTTGAAGTAATAGATTTTTCATTAATTGAAATATCATCAAATAATTTTCGTGCTTTTTCACTAAGTGATTGTTTTACCTCTGATTGCCCTGTTAGTATGACTTTCAGAGATTCGGCAATCTCTTTTTCATCATCAACTATGAGAATCTTATTATTTGCTAGTGCTTCCATACTAACTTCTTTCCTTGTCATTTTTAGGAAGGGAAATTTTAAAAGTAGCGCCTAGATTATGACCAGGGCTTTTAAATGAGATTTTTCCATGAACCATTTCGGCCACTTCTTGAACATAAAAGAGTCCTAGTCCTTCATGATTTTCCTTAGATGTTTTTCCTTTTGAAAAAATAAGAGCTTCCTCTTTTTTTGAAAAGCCAATACCATTATCCTCAATAGCAATAAAGAAAGAGCTTTTATCTGAATTCCATCCACTATTAATTTTAATGATACCTTTTTCAAAAGATTTATCACTTTCTTTTCTTTTCTTTAGGGAATCATAAGAATTATCTAAAATATTTAAGAAAACCTGAAAGAGGTCAGTCGAATATTTTTTTATTATAAACTCTTCTTTAGAAAGAGTAATTTCTAAATCAATTTTTACCTTTTCTCTTTGATTTTCTGTTAGGTTGATAGCATTTTGTAAAATGTCGTGAATATTTGATTTTTCGGCAATTGCGTAAATGGGATCATTTTTTATTCTTCGGCGATACATTTGGATAATTTGTTCTGTTTGATTGATTTTATTTTTAAGAGAAGATAGTCTCTGAGCGTTTTGATCGTGTTCCTCTTTGAGTGAGGATTTGAAAGTGTCCAAAAACGAAATAATGTCCTCACTTTTTTCTTTGAAAACTACTTTAAGTTCTTTTTCATAGCTTTTAAAAAGATCTAGTAATTTTGAAGCAAGGTTAAATGATTCTATAGTTTGGTTATCCTCAATAACTTTTACGCTTAGGGTTAGGTTTGTGATTGTATTTCCTATATTGTGGATAACCGATTCCATCAACTTAACTTGTCCATTTTGAAATGACTCCCTTTCAATAAGGATTTCTTTTTCTTTATTAATTCTTGTAATTTCTGTTATGTCTTGAAATACCCACATAAAGTGGTTCGTTGATATTTTTCTAATTGTAATCGCTATTATGAAAATTAACTTTTCATCATTTTTGTAGAAATCGATTCTTTTGTCTTTTATGGGAAAACCTTCTTCACTTTTAAAGTCATCCATAATTTTTCTAAAACTATCTCCGAGGTTTTTCTGTCCTAGATTGAGCAGGTCGAAAATATTATGCATTTCAGAGGACTTAGAAATGGATATTAGATAGCTACAAGCAAGAGCATTACAGTGGTTAATTTGCCCTTCAAGATTTGATTCACAAAGCCCCATAGGGCTCAAATAAAGGAATTGAAGTAATTTTTCAGTATTTTTTTCCATATATTAAAGGATTCTAGCACAAATTATAATGATGTTAGAAGTTGAATTTATAGGGAGGTTAATTTGGAGTTTGAAAGTGTAACTCTTGAGGAGCTGGAGTCCAAAAGTGAGAGCGAACTAGATCAAGTTAATTTTGGCATCGTAGGAAGCAATAAAGAGAATCACCTTTGCACTATTTACAATAAATGGGAAACAGATCTTTCCGGGCTTTCAAAAGATTTTGTTATTGGAAAGAATTTTTACGTAGATGTAGCTCCATGTACAAATAACTTTTTGGTTTATAACCGGTACGAGACTGAATTGAATTTAGATGAAACAATTGATTATGTCTTTACTTATAAACTCTCTCCAACAAAGGTCAGAATTAGAATGTTAAAATCTCAGGATGTTGCTACTGAGTATCTTCTTGTTACAATGAAATAGGAGTTTTTGTGGATTGGAAACAACTTATACATGAGGCTTTAAAGGAAGGAAAAGGACCTCTAACGGTTACACGCTTTGGAGAAATAATACCTTCTTCCTCTTTGTGGGTTGAAGTAAGGAAATGGGTTAAAGTTTTTAGAGAATATGGGATGTCTCCTGGAGATAGAGTTTCAATACAAGTTTCTGATGTTCTTCCTTATTTGGGGTCCTTACTCGCATCACTCTGGGATGGATATCAGGTTATGGTCTTAAGTCCCTTTCAGAATATTAAAATGAAAAAGGAGTGGTTTCCCGCTGACCTAAGCATAATAGAGGGAAAAATTTTTGAAAATGAAGAGTTAGGCTTTTCTTTAGGAGAAGATCCTTTTGAAGAAAGTGATGTAAGGCTCATATTTCTCCGAGGTCAGGGATATATGGCCTATACTGATGAGGATTTAAATAGTTTAATAAATTCTTTTAAGGTTAAAAAAAGATTTTCCAGAAATAAAGTACTTTCTTTTTCTGATTGGTATAGGGAAACTGGAATCATTCAAGACGTTATACCTTCACTTATGTGGTCAGATTTGCTTTTACAGGGAAGTTTGAACTGGGATAATGATAAAATTTTGGCAATGAAAAAAAAGTATCATATAAATGTAGTCAAAGGTTTTAAAAAGCCTGCTAAAGAAAATAATCAATTAAAACTTTTTTAACGAAGTGGCTGCACATAGATGAAAAAATATTCCTTTTTTTCAAAAAATCAAAGGAAAAAAATACTTTACTGCTCTCTAGAAGGTAATAAAGATCGGACTTTTGGTTCTTATAAGAATGAATTTGAAAAAGAATCGATACCTCTTATTCCTCTTTCAAATTTAAATGAAGCTAAAAAGCATGCTTCTGATGATGCTTCAGAAATTATAGGTTTTATCCTTCATTTTAATTGGGGCGAAACTAATTGTAGAGAGTTTATAGATTATTTAAAAAAAACAAAGCTTCTTTTTGATTCCTCTTTTGTTTTTATGCTATTTGACTCCAGGTCTTCTGAAGAAAGGAAAAAGGCTTTTGTATGGGGGGCTAAAGAAATCTTGGATCCGGACGATTCAAAAAGTATAGGGATTTTAAAAGATCACTTTATTAGTTACTATGGCGATTTTAAGTCGTCTTTTTTTTCAAATTTAAATATTGGTTTTTTAGATGACTCCGAAAATCTTGTGGAGTCTTTTCAAAACTTTCTTGCTCAAAGGGAAATAGATAAGACTTGGTCCTTTTTTACGTCAATGGAAGACTGGAAACAAAATAAAAAACCATTCGATTTAGTGATGATTGATTACCGTTTTGATAAAGTTTTGGGAACTGAATTAATCGAAGAGATTAAGGATACTTATCCAAAAACATTTGTTTTTATTATAAGTAATTTTATTTCACCTGAGAT
>PAZA01000061.1 GCA_002715375.1 Halobacteriovoraceae bacterium | reverse complement strand
TTGATTTAATTAGAGAGTTATTTTTTAGGTAAAGATGATTCATAAAAGAAGGTAAATCTTATGGGTAATTTGGGTGAAAAACTTGGAAAGTGGGCCCTTATTGATATTGAGACATCAGGCGTTAACCCTGAGGAGGACTCTATTATAGATGTGGGTTACCTACAATTTGAGGGTACTAGGCTCATTAAAAAGTATTCTTCTCTTGTTAGGTTCCCTCCAGAAGATGGTTTTTATGAGTCTCCACCGAAATTGTCCCACTTTATTCAAAAGCTTACGGGGATTAGGGAAAAGGACTTGAAGAGGGCGCCTCTCTGGAATGATGTCCGTTTGGAAGTTCAGGATTTGTATGGGCATCACCTGGTGGCCCATAATGCTACTTTCGAAAAAAGCTTTTTGACATCGGACTTTGAAGACATTGATGATGGTTCTGAAAGAGAATCTTATGAAGACAGCCTTCTCTATCTTTCATTTTTATTTCCTCAGCGTTCGACGTTAAAATTAGAGGAGTTTATTTGTGACTGGAAGCTTGCGGACAAGGAAACTCACAGAGGATTTGAAGACTCTGTAGATCTTCTCAAGGTTCTTCTGCTAGGTACTTATGCTCTAAGAAAGAAAGCCCCACTTTTTACTCATTACAAAATGCTTCTTGATCAATACGAGATGAAAGATTGGTGGTATAGCAATTTTTTTCAGTTGGAGTTAGAGGAACTCTTTACTTTAAGTGAAGCAATAAACTTTGATCTTCAGGGAGCTTTTGACAGCTTAACAGATAAAGACTTTTTTTCTGAAAGTTCGGCCATTGAGCTATCGAGTTTGGAGGGAGGTGGATCTTCAGTTGATAAGTTGTTCCCACTGGAGTTTTCAGGAAAGAATATAGAAAACCTCCTTAAAGGTGAGGAAAATATCAGAAAGAAAGTTCCCAATTATAAATTTAGGGACTCTCAATTACGTCTGGCCCTCAAAACAGGACAAGCTTTTAAAAATGATGTCCATGCTATTGTTCAGGCTCCTACCGGAACAGGGAAAACGTTGGGGTATCTTTTACCATCAACTCTTTATGCACACTCTGAACGTGAACAAATTCTTGTGGCCACCGGAACTAAAACTTTGCAGCATCAAGCTATGACTAAGGATGTTCCCCAATTAAAGCACCTTTTAGGTTTAGACGATCATGAATTTCAGGTTCGTTATTTGGTTGGTTCCCAAAACCATTTGTGTGAACTTCTTTTTAGACAAGATGGGGAAGAGAGCAATTCCCTTGATTTTGGCAGTGGAGATTTTTCAGAGAAGTTCACAAAACTTTTTTTTGAAGTTGTTTTTCTCTACAATTCATTAGGTGAAGAAGTTCTAGGAAGGAAAAACCCTATTTTACGTGGAGGTTTACCTTATGTTCTGAAGAGAAAATTAGAGCTTTTTGCAAAGAAAGAAAAAGAAATCGCTGTCGATTTCCGGTCTTGTACTGGAAGTCGTTGCCCTTTCAAGGGAAACTGCACTTACATTCAGGGCCTACGGGAAGCAAAGGAAGCCAATGTGATTATTGGAAATCATGCTTTAATGTTTTCTTGGCCTAGAGGATTACCTAGGCCTTCTCGAATTGTCGTCGATGAAGCTCACAAAATAGAGGACGAAGCAACGAAAGCCTATTCAGTTGAGGTTGGTCAAGAGCAGTTGGAAGGATTTCAAAACCAAATTCATCATATGCAGGGTATGGGTTCATTATTTTATTTACTGGCCCAGACGGAGTCTTCGGCGGGAGAGAGCAGTCCCGTTATAAAAAAGCTTAAAACGAAAGCCGAAGATTTGGGTGAGGTTTTAGGTGATCACCTTCCTCTCCTGTCTGAAAAAGTTGAACGTTATTTTAAAAAAATGCCAAGATATACTGATATTTATTGGAATGAATTTCCAATGATTAAGAAAGATGGTGTATCAGATCCACTCTCTGTTTCAATTTTAAATCACTTAGAATCCCTTCATTTCTCTTTGGGGCTTCTTCTTAAAGACCTGTCTCATTACCCGTCTCTGTTTGAAGAAATGAACTTAAAAGAAGATGCTATGGTAACAGCTTTGACAAGGTTTAAGACCTTCTTGGGAATTCTCGAGGATTTATTTTCTGGTTTAGCTGGCGTCCTTGAGTTGAAAGAAGGGATGAGCCATTCTATGAAGTACCATCATGACAAAGGTTACGTTTTTCTTTCAGCGCCAATTGATATCGGAAAGTTTCTTCATGAAGGACTTTTAAGAGACTCTTCTTCTGTTGTTTTTACGTCAGCAACTTTAGCTAATGCAACTGGTGACAAGGGGGCTCGGGGAATAGAGTGGGCGACAGGTTATTCTTATCTTGAGCCTAAAAAGAGATTTCAAAAAGGCTTTTTCTTACCTGCTGTTTTCGATTACAAATCGAATACTAAAGTTTTTCTTTGCGATGACACGCTTCCTTTTTTTCACGTTGACTTTGTTAAAGACACAATAGAGAGGCTATATGGCCTCCTCTCAGATATAGAAGGCGGAGCACTTTTTCTTTTTTCCTCAAGAAGAAGATTTGAAGTGGCCAGTGAAATACTTCTTGAAAAGTTTGAAGGAGAGTTACCTGTTTTTATCCAGGGCATGGGGAATCAGGTCGTA
This sequence comes from Halobacteriovoraceae bacterium, assembly GCA_002715375.1. Classification (GTDB taxonomy): domain Bacteria; phylum Bdellovibrionota; class Bacteriovoracia; order Bacteriovoracales; family Bacteriovoracaceae; genus UBA7317. The sequence goes on along the minus strand of PAZA01000061.1, from coordinate 31,732 downwards.
GATGATTTTAAAAAAGAAGTGAGGAAGTATAAAAAGGGAATTCTTATTGGTATGGAAAGCTTCGGTGAAGGAATCGATATTCCAGGTAAAGACCTCCAATTTATTTTTATTGATAAGATACCCGATGTAAGAATGGACCACGTCATTAAAGAGAGGAGAGACTTTTACGATAAACATATTGGTAATGAGTTCACTGATTATTACCTCTCCCATAGAACCCGGTCTTTGCACCAGAAACTTGGTCGATTGTTAAGGACTGAAAATGATCGGGGTGGAGTCATTATTGTTGATTCAAGGGTTAAAAAGTGGAAAGGGCCTACAATGGATAAAGTGAAAAAGTTAATGGAGCCCTATGAATTAGAAAGAGTGCCATTGAAGGAAGCCTGCGAGGATGTGAAAGCCTTTCTTACTCAGAGTCCGTAAGGTTATTGAGGTACTTTACTTTATAGAGGAGACCAGCCCCAGTATCCACAATATAGGGGATGGCCATATATTTGCTTAAATAAATTTTTAGTGTTGGAGGTGCTTCATCCTTCTTCTTCTTTTTCTTATTGAAGTTATAATTGGCTTTCTCTTGCCATAATTTATAGTGGATCGCTTCGACTGTTGCCCCACCAATGGGTATCATCTCCGTCGTTGAACTAATCTTTTGAAGCATTGCGTTTTTTACTGATGGTGGCTCAACATAATCCCAGTGGTTTTCACATGAGATGATATTGTAAAAGTTTGTCGCTGTTGAATTAAACTTTTTGGAGAGGATAAAGAGGATACTAGATGAAATGCATGGCGTTGATATGTGGAAAGTGTGTTTTGTGTGCATTGTATGGGTTTCGGACCCTTCTTTGGTTATAAAGTGATAGCTAAGTAGGTTTTCATGCAAGTCATAATCGTAACGCTCCTGGACTCTATCGTTGCCCATCGCCTTATCAATAACTGCTGATATTGGAATGAATTTAAAGTTAATGATGTATTCGATGTTGATGATGAGAAACTCGCCGGTCACAACTCGGCTGTTAATCTCTGAAACAAAATGAAACACTTCATGTTTGTCATTTCGAAAGACTTCAAACTCTTCTTCTCCGAAGAGTGTATCACCTTGAAAATATTGGTAGGCACCGCGATATATCTTGTTGCCTTTTTTTCGTCCTTTTCTGGCCATAGGCTTCTTATTTTATGATTCTTTTGGGTTAAATCCAAGGTGAGCAAGTGTGGGTATGGACATTTTTACTTTTTCGGGTTAGCCCTGTGCCTTAAGCTTAAAGGAGTTTTTATGTTTTCTTATCAAGTTTATAAACTTATTCATCTCGCCTCTATTTTTATGTTTTTATCAACCATGGGAGCTAGCTTTTTTCTCAATGAAAAGGGAAAATTGATAAAAATACTCGCTGGTATTTCTAGTTTTCTTATTCTTGTTGGTGGAATGGGCTTATTAGCGAGGCTTGGGGTTTCTCATGGTGAACCATTCCCTTTTTGGGTTGCTTCTAAAATTGGAATCTGGTTGGGGCTTGCTATTTTAGCACCTGTTTTGGCCAAAAGGCTTAAAACCATGAGACACTTGGCCTTTGTTGGTCTTTGGCTGTTGGCCGCATTAGCAGCTTACTTTGCGATTTATAAGCCTGGTTTCTAAAGATGTAATCCAAAGGGGATGTTTTGAAGGTTGGAGAGAAAGAGTCAGGTGAAGATTTAACACTCAAAGGGCTTCTTCTCTTCTCGCTTCCTTCCATTGCTTCTTCTGTTCTTGAGCCACTGGCTTCTGTTGTCGATACCGCTATGGTGGGTCATATTGAGACGCCACTTGTGGGGGTCCTCGCTATTGCTACCACGATCCTTAGTTCCTTTACGTGGATGTTCAACTTCCTTGTACATGCTTCTACAAGAAATGTTTCCCATTATTATGCCAAGAAAGAGGGAAAAGCTTTAGCAGCTACCATACGTTCCGGTCTAAAAATTGCTTTTACAATAGGTTTGGTGAGCGCGCTTTGCCTCTATCTGCTTAGGTATCATCTTTACGAGTTAGCTTCCATGCCTGGAGAGATTGCGGGTGGAGTAGACAAATACTTTTCTATCCGTTTGGTAGGACACCCTTTTCTTATCCTCTCTGTGACTCTTCTTTCCATACTAAGAGGATTTGGCCAGGTTAACTTATCTTTTTATATTGTTTTGGGAACGACTGCTCTCAATATTTTAGTGACGGGCCTTCTTCTTTTTGTCTTTAACTGGGGAATTGAGGGAGCAAGTTACGGGACAGTCATCTCACAAATTATAGGATTTCTTTTTTCTGCTTACTTTGTTTTTCGTGAAAAAAAGTTAAGAACCCTGGTGTTTGGTGGAAGCCTGGGCCCTTCAGAAGTTAAAATAGAGTTTGGTAAGGACTCTTTGGCCCTTTTTGGTAGAAGTTTTGTGCTTACATCCGTTTTCTTTTTGAGTACCCGCTTGGCGGCTAACCTGGGCGTTAATGCTCTGGCTTGTCATCAAATCCTTCTTCAAATTTGGCTCTTTGTTTCTTTTTTCGTGGATGGCGTTGCCATGACTGCCAATATACTTGGGGCAAAGCTCTATGCCAAAAAAGAGATAGAGAAATTAAAAGGTATGTTTACTAACCTTCTTTGGCTTGGTGGCATTATCGGAGGATTTTTTCTTATTCTCTATTTCTTTTTACCATCTCTTGTTTGGTCTCTCTTTACTTTTGATAAAAAAGTCATTGAGCTTTTATCCCATATTTGGCCACTCATTGTTTGGTCGCAAGTCATCAATTGTATTTCTTTTGTCTATGACGGACTTCTTTTTGGTTTAGGGGAATTTAGATTTTTACGCCGCCACATGCTTCTAGGCTCTTTACTAACTTTTCTCCCTTTAGGCTTATGGAGTTATAGTAATAAAAGTTTGATGGCCATATGGTTGGGACTTATTTTGCTTAACGTTTATCGATATATTTCAGGCTATCTACGTACTAAAAATATTGTCCATGCTGCGCAATCATAAAGAAGATTAGAAGAGTTCTTTATTGCCGTATTTTTTAAAAAATGATAAGGGTTTTCTTCAGTATTCTTTTTAGTGGTCTTTAGGGAATTTAAATATAGTTTAAGTAAGATCAATTATGGAGAGATTATTTCTTTATGGAAGCCTGTCCTTGCCAGTCTGCGCAGCAGTATAACGAATGTTGTGGTCCTATCCACAAAGACTTTCAAAGTGCAAAAAACCCTCAAAGTTTAATGAGGGCACGCTACTCTGCTTACGTAAAAAATAATATTGATTTTATTATGAAAACTCATCATCCTGATAAAGTTGACGGGTTTGATCAGGATGAGGCAGAGAGTTGGGCTTCTGAGTCAGAGTGGTTTGGTTTGAGAATCCTCGAATCGTCTGAACAGAAAGATGAGGGAGAAGTTTTATTTGAGTGCACCTATGAGCTTGATGATAAAACTCATATTCATAGAGAAAGAAGCACTTTTAAGAAATGGAAAGGGAGTTGGTACTTCTACGATGGTAAGCTCGAACCTACGACTCAAAAAAGAATTGTACCTAAAGTAGGCAGGAATGACCCATGTCCTTGCGGGAGTGGAAAAAAGTTTAAGAAATGTTGCCATTAAAAGCTTCCTTCTTGGACTTAATTCAGTAGGTAGAAGAAAATAGTGCATAGAGAAAAAATAGATAAACTAGACTAGAATAGATAGAAAGAAACAATAAAAAATTTCAACAGGGTTTGAAAGCGTTATGACAAAAATTAGAAAGGGTTTAACTCTTCCAATCAAGGGGCAACCCAAATCTGAGGTTGATAGAAACAAGAGTGTAAAGTCTGTTGCCATTTTAGGGTCTGATTACCAAGGAATGAAGCCAACTATGTTGGTAAAAGAGGGCGATGAAGTTAAAATTGGACAACCTTTGTTTGAATGTAAGAGACAAGTTGGAGTTAAATACACGGCTCCAGCTGCAGGAAAAGTGGTGTCCTTAAACCGTGGTCCCAAAAGAGTTTTTGAGTCACTTGTTATACAGATTTCTTCAAGTGAGGAACAAGTTGAGTTTTCTCATTACAAAAAAAGTGACTTAGACAAAATAGGATTTGAAAAGGTTAGAGACCTTCTTCAAGAGTCCGGATTATGGACTGCACTTAGAACGAGACCTTATTCAAAAAACCCTCTTCCTGAGTCAAGACCAAAAGCTCTTTTTATAACAGCGATTGATACAAATCCACTTTCTGGGAATCCCATTTCTGTAATCAATAACCATAAAGAAGATTTCAAAAATGGTGTCAAAGTACTTTCTAAATTAACGGAAGGAAAAACTTACGTCTGTCATGCAAAAGGTGAGAGTCTTCCGGTTGAAGCATCTGGCCCTATAAGCCTTCATGGTTTTGAAGGACCTCACCCAGCTGGAAATGTTGGAACTCATATCCACTTTTTAGACCCGGCTCATGCCGATAAGCCTGTATGGCATATCGGTTATCAAGATTGCATTGCTGTAGGAAAACTTTTTTCTACAGGAAAACTTTGGACAGAAAGGATTGTGGCCCTTGGTGGTCCCCAAGCTAGAAACCCGAGGCTGCTTGTCACCAGAGTTGGAGCGAGCTTAGCTGACCTTTTGAAGGATGAATATGAAGGTAAAGATAATCGGGTGATTTCTGGCTCTGTCTTTAATGGGCACCATGCTAAAGACACATTTAATTATTTAGGAAGGTATCACAATCAAATTAGCCTTCTCAAGGAAGGAAAAGAAAGGGAGCTCCTAGGGTGGGGTGGACCTGGATTGGAGAAATTTTCAGTAAAGCCTTCTTTCATTTCAAAGCTATTGCCTGCAAAGTTGTTTGACTTTACAACATCGACCCATGGAAGCCCCAGGGCCATGGTTCCGACAGGTAATTATGAGGATGTTATGCCAATGGATATATTGGCCACTCAACTTCTCAGATCCCTTATAACAAAACAAACGGACCTTGCTCAAAAACTTGGCTGTATGGAGCTCGATGAAGAAGACTTGGCCCTTTGTACTTTTGTCGATCATGGCAAAGTCGATTATGGAACGATATTAAGAGATAATTTAACTATTATTGAGAAGGAATGATAATGAAAGCACTTAGAGATTTCCTTGATCAAATGCATCCAAAGTTTTCTAAGGGTGGTAAGTTGGAAAAACTTTATCCTCTATATGAAGCCTTGGATACCTTTGCTTATACACCTGGAGAGGTTACGGAAGGGAAAACCCATGTAAGAGATGGGATGGACCTAAAGCGGTTGATGGTGACAGTTGTTATAGCTCTTATACCTGTGACTTTGATGGCCATGTGGAATACAGGCTACCAAGCAAACCTCGTCTTAGCTTCCAAAGGGCTTGCCACGGTTGAAGATTGGAGGGGAGCTGTTATGGCAGCCATGGGATTAGCTTTTGATCCCAATAACTTTTTAAGTAACTTTGTTTATGGAGCTTTATTCTTTCTACCGGTCTACATAGTGACAATGACTGCGGGAGGAATTGTTGAAGGCATCTTTGCTACTGTGAGGAAGCACGAAATTAATGAAGGGTTTTTAGTTAGTGGGCTTCTTTATCCTTTAACTCTTCCTGCTACCATTCCTTTGTGGCAAGTTGCTCTGGGAATTATATTTGGTGTTATTTTTGCGAAAGAGGTGTTTGGAGGAACGGGGAAGAATTTCCTTAACGTTGCTCTGGCTTCGAGAGCTTTTCTTTACTTCGCTTACCCCGCTGAAATTTCAGGTGATGCTGTTTGGGTAGCCGTTGACGGTTATACTGCTGCAACTTCTTTGGGTCTCGCCGCTGCTGAAGGCGTAAGCGCAATTCCCTTTACTTTAAATCAAGCATTCATGGGTGATATTACAGGCTCAATGGGGGAGACTTCTGTTTTAGCTTGTCTGATTGGTGCCTTTATTTTGATAGTTACTAAAACTGGTTCTTGGCGGATTATGCTAGGGGTTGTGGTCTCGGCGGTTCTAACGGCACTCCTTTTTAATCAGATCGGGTCGACGACAAACCCTATGTTTGGAATGGATCCTCTCTGGCACCTCTGTTTAGGTGGATTTGCTTTCGGTACAGTCTTTATGGCAACAGATCCAGTGAGTGCCTCTATGACGGCAACTGGTAAATATTTTTATGGAGCGCTCATTGGCGTGATGACAATATTAGTAAGAGTTGTGAACCCTGCGTACCCTGAAGGGATTATGCTAGCAATTCTTTTTGCCAATTTGTTTGCACCTCTCATCGATTACTTCGTTGTTGAAGCCAATATCAAAAGGAGGGCCCTAAGACATGAACATTAATTCTTGGAAGGGGACAGTTGCTGTTGCGGCAATTTTATGTGGTGTGTGTTCAGTGGTCGTTTCACTTTCGGCCATTAGCTTAAGGCCTATGCAGAAAGAAAATAAAATTCTTGATGTTAAGAAAAATCTTCTTCTTTCAGCTGGTCTTTTAAAAAATGCCAAAGCATCGAAAGAAGAAATTTTAAAAATTTTTGAAAATATTGAAACAAAGCTGGTTGATCTAAAAACCGGACAATTTGTAGCAGATATTAAACCAGAATCTTATGACTCTCGGGCAGCTGCTAAGGACCCAAAAAGGAATGTTCAAATTCCTTCTAATTTGGATCTAGGCAAGAATAAAATGAGAGCAAAATATGGAAAAGTTTATTTTGTGAAAAAGGATGGCAAAGTTACATCTCTTGTTTTGCCGGTTTATGGAAAAGGTCTCTGGTCGACTCTTTACGGCTTTTTGGCTTTGGACAAAGATACGAGAACAGTGAAAGGTTTTGGGTTTTATGAGCATGCTGAAACTCCGGGTTTAGGAGGAGAAGTCGACAATCCAAATTGGAAGGCCCAGTGGATAGGAAAAATTGTCTCTGACAAAAGTTTTAAGCCTTTTGTTCAAGTTAAAAAAAATGTTGATCCGAATAGTGAAGAAGGAAAGAGAACAGTTGATGGACTTTCCGGTGCTACGATTACGGGCCGAGGTGTCCAAGACCTTCTAAACTACTGGCTAGGTGACCATGGTTACGGACCATTTCTGGTTCAGTTTAGAAAGGGAGGAGCTTAAAAATGAGCAGTATAAAAGAAACCCTTTTTGATCCTGTATTTAAAAACAATCCTATCGCCCTTCAAATTTTGGGAATATGTTCTGCCCTAGCGGTAACGACTAAAATGGAAGCCGTTATTGTTATGTCTTTAGCCGTTATCTTCGTTATGGCGTTTTCCAGTTTGATTGTTAGTTTGATCAGAAACTATGTTCCTTCAAGTATTAGGATTATTGTTCAAATGACTGTCATTGCTTCGATGGTTATTTTAGCTGACCAAATTTTGAAAGCTTTTGTCTACGATATTTCTAAGGGGATTTCAGTATACGTTGGTTTGATTATAACCAACTGTATTGTTATGGGTCGCGCAGAGGGTTATGCTATGAAGAATGGCCCTTTCATGAGCGTTATGGATGGTATTGGAAACGGCTTAGGTTACAGCCTCGTTTTAATCTTTGTTGGAGTCCTAAGAGAGATCTTCGGGAGTGGTAAGTTCTTTGGTTATTCTGTATTACCTCTTACAAGTGAAGGTGGTTGGTATCAGGGTAACGGCTTAATGTTACTTGCTCCGAGTGCTTTTTTCTTAATAGGGGTTTTTATCTGGGTTTTAAGGACTTTTAAACCTGATCAAGTTGAAAAGGATTAATCTATGTTGGAACAGTATATTAGCATATTTATAAAAGCCGTCTTTGTTGAAAATATGGCCCTTGGTTTTTTCTTAGGGATGTGTACGTTTTTAGCCGTTTCAAAACAGGTAAAAACCTCTATTGGATTAGGGATTGCGGTTATTGTGGTTCAAACAATTACAGTTCCGGCCAATAACCTTATTTATGGTTATCTTTTAAAGCCTGGGGCGTTAGCGTGGACTGGTAACCCGGAGCTTGCTTCAATGGACCTGAGCTTTTTGGGGTTGATTAGCTATATTGGCGTTATCGCGGCCATGGTTCAAATTTTAGAAATGACATTGGATAAATTTTTTCCCGCCCTCTATGGAGCACTAGGGATTTTCCTTCCTCTCATTACTGTAAACTGTGCCATTTTAGGAGGCTCTCTTTTTATGGTTGAAAGGGATTACAACTTTCCTGAAAGTGTTGTTTTTGGTTTGGGGACAGGAGTTGGATGGGCACTTGCAATCATGGCCCTTGCAGGAATTAGAGAGAAGTTAACTTATAGTGATATTCCGGAAGGTCTAAGAGGTCTTGGGATCACATTTATAACAGTAGGGCTAATGTCTTTAGGGTTTTTAGCTTTTTCTGGGATTCAACTCTAAAAAGAGAAGTTTAAGTTTAATGATTTAATGAAATCATAAAAGAGAGCTTGTTATGGAAATTCTCATTGCATCGTCTGTTTTCGTCGGCATTGTTTTGGCTTTGGTCGCGATTATTTTGTTTGCTAAATCTAAGCTAGTTAACTCTGGTGATGTTGTCATTAACATCAACGGTAAAAAAGATGTCACGGTTTCTGCTGGTGGAAAACTTTTAAATGTTTTGGCCGATGAAAAACTCTATGTTTCTTCAGCTTGCGGAGGTGGTGGAACCTGTGGGCAGTGTAAAGTCGATATCCTCGATGGTGGTGGTGAAATCTTGACGACAGAACTGTCCCATATGACAAAGAAAGAGGTTAAAGAAGGTTGCCGTCTTTCCTGCCAGGTCGCTGTTAAGTCTAATATGAAGGTTAATGTACCTGAAGAAGTTTTCGGTGTTAAGAAGTGGAAGTGTAAAGTCCGCTCCAATGATAACGTAGCCACCTTCATTAAAAACCTCATTTTGGAAATTCCAGATGGTGAGTCTGTCCCTTTTAGGGCCGGAGGTTATATCCAAATTGAGCGTCCCCCTGGGATTACCGTAGATTATAAGAACTTTGATATTCCTGAGCTTTATAGAGGAACTTGGGATCATTTTAAAATTTGGGATAATGTCTCTCATACAGACGAAACAGTTATTAGGGCCTATTCAATGGCCAATTACCCCGAAGAGCATGGAATTATTATGCTTAACGTAAGGGTGGCGAGTCCTCCTCCTGGAGCTCCAAAACACATCCCACCAGGGAAAATGTCTTCATGGATTTTTGGGCTTAAACCTGGTGACGATGTGACTATTTCAGGGCCTTTTGGAGAGTTCTTTGCGAGAGAAACTAAAAAAGAGATGGTTTTCGTTGGTGGGGGGGCCGGTATGGCGCCCATGAGGTCCCATATTTTTGATCAACTTAGAAGAATTAAGACAGATAGAAAGATGACTTTTTGGTACGGAGCAAGATCAAAAGCCGAAATGTTCTTTGTTGAGGACTTTGATGAACTTCAAGCTGAGAATGAAAACTTTGAGTGGCATTGCGCCCTTTCAGATGCTCTTCCAGAAGACGATTGGAAAGGTTATACAGGCTTTATTCATAATGTCCTGCATGATGAGTACTTAAAAAACCACCCAGCACCTGAAGATTGTGAATATTACCTCTGTGGGCCACCAATTATGAATAAATGTGTCATTGATATGCTCCTTGACTTAGGGGTAGAGCGGGACGATATTATGCTCGACGACTTTGGGGGCTAGGTTTTCTAGAAATGAATCAATTTAAAAGACCAATAATAAAAAGCCTAAGGAAATCCTTAGGCTTTTTTTTTATACGTATATTAATCCTCTGTTTAGGGGCTTCTTTCTCTGGGTGCAAGGAAGAGGTCAAAAAGCCTAAAAGCCTTTTTGGTAGAACAATGGGGACAACCTATACGGTTAGGTACTTTCCAGACTTAACAGACTCAAAAGAGAGGAGTCAAAAAAAGCCACAGGAAGTGAAGGCCCTCATTGACGAGCTTCTTAAAAAAATTAATCAAGAGATGTCTACCTATATGCCTGACTCCGAATTATCTCTTATTAACTCTTCTAATAATGGTAAGAAGTGGCATGCTCTCTCTCCGCGTCTTTTTAAAGTCCTGAAAGAAGCTAAAGCTATATATGAGATGACTGATGGTGCTTTTGATATAACTGTTGGCCCTCTTGTTAATTTATGGGGGTTTGGTCCCAATGGTGAGAGGAAAATACCTTCTAGCGAGGACTTAAAGAAAACTCGTGACCGTGTTGGTTATCATCATGTGATAATGAGAGAAGTTGAAAAAAAACTTAAAGGTAAAGAAGGCGTCTACCTGGACCTTTCTGCAATTGCCAAAGGTTTTGCGGTTGATGAGGTGAGCGCTCTTCTCTCTGGTTTTGGGTTTGCGGATCATATGGTTGAAATCGGAGGAGAAATAAAAACCAGCGGAAGTAAAAAAGGAAGGCCATGGCGTTTGGCCATTGAATCTCCTTCAACAATTGGCCAATCAATTCATAAGATTATTGGAGTTAATACCCTTGCTATGGCGACTTCCGGAAATTATCGTAACTACTTTACGTCTAATGGAAAGTCTTTTTCCCATACAATAGATCCCAGGACTGGCCATCCAGTTAAACACCGTTTAGCTTCAGTGACAGTTTTTGACCGATTCTCTTGTATGAAAGCAGATGCCTTAGCAACCGCACTTATGGTAATGGGTTATAAAAAAGGGCTTGAGTTTGCTGAAAAAAACGGCCTTTTGGCCTATTTTATAACTGTCCCGAGCAATGAGAGGGGTCAAAAGAGGTTCTTTGAAAAAAAGGCTTCAACACAATTAAAAATATTGTTAGGTGATTATTTTAACTAATAGCTTTTAAGAAAAAATGATTAGGGTTTCTTAAAGCCTTGTTCTATGAGGTATAATATCAGTATGAAACTTTTCTTAATTACATTGGGAGTGATGTTACTGACCATCGTAGGAATGGCAGTTGGAGTTATCTTTAGCAACAAAAAGCTAAAAGGAAGCTGTGGTGGTCTTAACAAGGTCCTTGGTGACGATTGCATGTTTTGTGAAAAAAAAGATCAATGCAGTGATGAAAAAAAAGAAAAATGTGAAGGCCCAACCCCAGACCTCCTCAAGTTCTAGCTTTTTATTATCTAAGAAGCTTTCTTATGGAGTTCACTTTTTAACTCCATGAGTTCATGAGATAAATTATTGATGATTCCATTGGCCGATTTAAGCCTTTGAGTTACCATCCTCGTTACATTCAGTACCATAAGAGCAAAAACTTTTGGGTTATCTTTGTAGAATGAGTAAAAGTTTTCATAACTTATGATAAGGATATTTGTTTCCTCCTTGGCAACGATATCAGCTGTTCTTTTAGTCTCATTTATTAAAACAAGCTCTCCAAAGAGATCGCCTTTTACAAGTTGGGTAATAACTTTCATTTTTCCAAATTGGTCTTTAATAATAACATCAGCGCAACCATCTAAAATGATGGCTATATCAGAGCTTTCCTCTCCCTGATGAATTATATGCTCGCCTCTTTTAAAAGTAGCGACTTCGCAAGCTTGAATAACTTCTTCCACCTCTTCATCATAGATCTCTAAAAAGAGGGGGCATCCTTTGACTAGGTTAGCAAGAAAGCTCATATTAAGAACCCCTGTTTTTTAAACCAAAACTTCATCAAGTTCAAGATGCTTTATTTTGTTCTTCTATATAACTATTTATTCTTTTAACTTCATTTAGAAGTCCAGGTAAAGATTCCTGCAAGGACGCTTCAATGGACTTAGACCCGTGGATAGCATTCCAAATTTCTTCAAAGCTTGTCGATAACTTTTTGAAGGTTTTTTCTCTTAAACCACCAACAGGTGCCATTGTATTGAGAACCGTCGTAATAAGTGAAAAGAGGATACCGGCTATAGATGTTTTCATTGCAAAGGCAATATTTAGAACAAATTCCTGAAGGATAGCTCCAGAAGCTTCAATATTTGAAAAATCTATGGCCGCGATTTTTGGAAGGGCCATACTAATCCCGATAAATGTCCCGAAAATTCCAAAGACAACAAAAAGCCCTGGAAGGATATCATTAAGTCTAGAAATAGGTGCTACCGGAAAAAAATTGAGAAGTTTATTCCAGTTAGGGTCTTTTTCAAGAATTCTATCTGTTAAATCATCAAAGTTTGGTGGGTATTTAGACTTAAAAATACTTGCTTCACCTTTTATTGAATGAAAAAGACTTTTTTCACCATGGACAAAGTCTCTTAAGGAGACGGTTTTTTTATGCCGAGCTATAGATTTTGCTGCTGACTTTTCTATCTTTTCTTTATCCTTTTCTTCTTTTTTTCGGCTAAAATTTCCGTATCGAACACTCCTTGTAGGGAGCTTGTCAGAGACTTGTTTTAAGACAGTATCAAGAAAGTGGTCGACATCCTCTACTTCCTCCTTATCGTTGGTTGAAGCTGAAAGAGCTTTTTCAACTTCACTAATAAAAGAAGAGAAATAGGCATCCTCTCTTTTACTTAGCTTATAAGAGGCGGCCCTAAAAATGAGACCTAGAACAAGGAGTACTCCCATTACCTCAATGAGGTAACTGGAAAAAAAATTAAGGGCAATGCCTAACAAATCAGTCATCATTTAATCCTTGTGGAGGAAATTTAATTTTTTATAAAATCTTGGGTTATCTTTCATTGTAAATTTAATTTCAACTCTTCTAGAAAGCTTACAGTTATAGACCCCACAAGTTGGGTCTTTCTTAGAGCCAGGCTTTAGTTTTATTGGTTCTGAAAAGCTTTTCCCCATGACCGATATCTTTTCTCTTAAGACATTTTTATATTTAAAGCCACCAAATCGTTTACTGAAAATGAACTTTACAATTTCTTTGGCCCTGGCAGTACTTAGGTCTAAATTGTAATTATAGGCCACTGTATTTTTACCTTGGGGGTCAGCAAATTTTCTTTTATAGCGAGGACTTGCGTGACCAATAATATTAACTTGATCTATGTTGTTTCTAATTTTCTTAGATTTAAAAATTTCTGATGTGTAAATAGGTATTATCTTTCTTAAAGTGGATTTAGCAACATTAGTTAAGACTGATTGGTTTCTTTTGAAAAGAAAAGTCCCATCCAGCCTAAGCGTGATATTACCCGTCCTCTTATCCATTTCTGTTTGGACGTTATATTTAGCCATTTTCTTGGCAATATTATTTCCTAAATCTTTTCTAAAATCATCTTGTGCTTTAAATGGGTTACTTGCGAGTTTATTAAAATCTTTCCTTAAATTATCAATTTTAGCCAAAAGAACGTTGTTTTTCTTTTTAAGGACTTCAACCTTGTCATTGCTCGCTTTGTTAGCAGTCTTTAATAAATCAATATCCTTATCTTTCTTTTTATTTTCATTATCTTTATTGTTAGATTCAGTTTTTAAATTCGCTATTTCTCTTTTGAAATCATCACCAACGTCTTCAAGTGAAGCGATTTTGTTTTTCAGTTTATTATTGTTAAGGACAAGTTTTTCATTTTCATTTTTTATTTTATCTATTTCTTTTAAATTAGATTTATTATTTTTAGCAAGATCTTTGTTTTCATTAATAAGTTTTGTATTATCGTCAATTAGCTTTTTATTGTTATTTTTAAGATTGTTGTTGTTGTCACTAAGCTTTGTATTGTTATCATTTTGGAATTGAATTTGACGGTTTTTATTTACGATCAATTGATCCTTTTTATCACTATCAACTTCACATTTTTTTATGCTTGAACTTAGGGCAGCAATATTTTTTTGTTTCATTCCATTGCTTTTATTAAGTCCAGATATTTGATTTTTGAAACCCTCTATGGCCCCTTTCATGCTATTAATAGTACCTCTTAACTTGCCATTTTCCCCTTTCGAGTTGGAAAGTTGACCCATGGCCGCGGCAAGACTTGATTGCAAATCAGACTGAGCGCTTTTAGAAGAAGAAACTTTGCCTTCTAGCCCCTTAATAATTGAATTGAGGCTAGTTATTTTTGATTGTGCGTTTTTAAGATCACTATTTTTTGAAGCAAGCTTTTGATTAAATGATTTTTGGCCTTGTAGCATTTGATCATTAAGATTCCTCATTTTATTTTGGAAATCTTTAATTTTTCCTTTGAGTTCGGAATTAGATTTTGTAGATGCCAAAAATCTACCTTGAACCTTAACTGTTTTACTTTTTTGTGAGTTGAGGTCTTTTTTGAGTGAGCTGAGGTTTGTAGTTATTTTTTTGAGATTACTCGTTAGTAATTTAATTTTTGATTTTAAGGATTTTTCTCTCTTTTGGCTTTTAGCAAGGCTATCTTGAGTTCTTTCCATATTGCTTTGTGATTTTTTAGACAACGCTTTGGCCAAATCCATATTAACTTTTATAGAATCAATTTCCTTTTTCTTTTTCTGAACTTCTTTTTCAAACAAGCTAATGGATTTTTTAAGGTCTATTATTTTTGAAGACTTTTCCTGGTTTTTAATTTTAAGAAATTTTACTGACTTCTGATAGCTTAAAAGGCTCTTTTTCTCTTTATTTATCTGTTGCTTTAATTTAGAAACCTCTTTTGTATTTTCATTTTTTATTTTATCAATAGTCTTTTTTATATCAGCAATTCTTTTTTGTTTATCTTTTACATCTCTTTTTAAATTTTTATTTTCTTGGTCTATATATTTAATATTCCGAATCTTTCTATTAAGATCGACAGTTTTTTTATCGAGAATTTTATCAAGGTTTTCCAAGTTTTTATTAAGCTTTTTTATTTCTTCATTTTTTTTGGTTACTTTAGCATTCATAAATTTTAGAGATTCATCTTTTATAGTCTGATCTTTAAGTAACTTTTCAATATCAACTTTATGACTTGCCATTTTCTTACTGAATTTGTTTAGCTCTTTCATTTTCTTTGAAATAACATCATCAAAATCTTTCATTTCATTAACAGCAAGTTTTAATCTCTTTTTTCTTTCCTCATTCTCTTTCTGAGTTTTTTCAGAAACTTTACCTTCATAATATTCTTTTTGTTCTTTTGTTTCCTTTATTGCTTTTAAGCTCATGACACTTGTTCTTAGAAGTGCAAAAACGAACATGACAAGGAATATAATTGCTACAGCAGTAAAAAGGTCGCTATATGAGGTCCAAATTGAACCCTTATCATCGTCTTTTACTTTGATCCGTTTTTTTCTTTCTACAGCCACTTGTTTTCCCTTAAAAGGATTAGACGTCATGTTTTGTCGGGTATTTGGAAAAATACCTTAGCAAAAAAAACGTGTTTTTTTTAAGTTATTGAAATGATTGAATAAACTCTAGTGTTTTTAAGGATTAACTATTTAGATGAACTCTGTAGGTTAAATAACGGATATGTTTTTCAAGAGGAGAGATCAAATAAACGTTCTTTTTTTCCAAGAATACTATCGAACTCTTGGATTCTTTTCTTTTTTATCCTTCTAAGGTAAGACTCGCTTTTTTCGAATGACTTTTCTAAAAGGTCCCAATCTTTAATGAACCCTTTCCATTCTTCTTTAAACATCAGGAAAAGTTTTAAAGATTCATCATGACCTTCAGACATTTGAACAGATGTTATTGTGTTTTTTACAACACTTAGAAGTGGAAAAAGGAGGACTGGGCTGCAGAAAAGAATTCTGTGTGAAAGAGCTTCTTGAAAAAGCTCTGTACCTTCTTGTTGGATAAAGCTAAAAATACTGTCACTAGGTAGAAGCAGACAAATAAAGTCCAGACTTTCTAACTCAGAGTCATAGGCTTTTTTTCTCATCTCTCTCATATGATTTCTTATAACTCTAATAAATTGCTTATATGTCATAGAATTTTTATTTTCTTTCTCTTCCCATATCTTTTGATAGTTACTAAAAGGGAATTTGCAATCAACAATAAGCTTTTTATTTTTTGGCAAATAAAATATAAAATCAGGCCTTTTTCCGCTTTTAAGTGAAAACTGCCTTTCAAAGTGAATTCCTTCAATAAAGCCGATACCTGTAATCATTTTTAATATAACTTCTTCACCAAAAAGACCTCTTTGATGATTATTGTAAAAAAGGCCTTGCCACTTCTGAGTTTGGTTAAATAGGTTTTCAGTGGTTTTGAAAGTTTCTTGAAGGAGATGGTAGACTTCACCATGCCTTTTAACCGATTCACTATTAAGGGTGACCATAATTTTTTCTAAGTTTTCTCGAGTCGAGTTGCTGATGCCTTTTTGGATAGTCTCTTTTAAAATAGGCATATTTTTTTCTTTTAATTCAGAGATTTGGATATTTTTCTCTTTTAAGAGTCTTTGGAAAAAAAGAAAACAAAGAAAGAGACCTAAAATAAGACCAAAGATAAAAGTAAAAACTTGAGGGTGCATAAAAGTACTTCCTTAGGTAAAGCTCTCTTTAACGGATATGTTTTTGTGCTTGGCATTGTAAGTTGGGAGTGTTTTTTCCCTATTGAAATTGTCGGACATAAGTAGAACTATTCTAATGGCATTTTATAGCTTCATTTTTGTAAATCATTATAAAAGGTATAATTAGAATCATAATTAGTATGTTTAAAAAAGTAGTGGAGATAAAATGAAGGTTTTTTTGTCATTGAATAGTAGAAAGCTTAAAAAGGTAATTTTCTTTTTTCCGATTTATATATTTTTAACCTTTTCTCAATATGGTTTTGCCAATCAATTGGTTCTTTTACATACAAACGATCATCATGGTCATTACATCCAAGATCCTAA
The DNA here is from genome assembly GCA_002715375.1 of Halobacteriovoraceae bacterium. Classification (GTDB taxonomy): domain Bacteria; phylum Bdellovibrionota; class Bacteriovoracia; order Bacteriovoracales; family Bacteriovoracaceae; genus UBA7317. The sequence continues at coordinate 15,201 of PAZA01000061.1, read as the reverse complement.
GCAAAGAATTTTTGGAATGGCCGCTCGAAAAACCCTTATTGATCAATTAAGAGAAGTTGCTAAAAAAGAAAGAAAGAGTGTCCTCTTATTATCTGGAGGAGATATTAATACTGGGACCCCAGAGTCTGATTTTTTTGATGCTGAACCTGATTTTCGTGCAATGAATATGATGGGATACGATGCTATGAGTATTGGTAATCATGAATTTGATAATCCTTTTAAAGTTCTTCTTAAGCAACAAAGTTGGAGTAAATTTCCATTTCTTGCAGCAAATATATATTACTCAAAAGGAAAGAAAAAATTTAATTCTTCTATACATAAAGATAAGGACCGACCTTTTAAACCTTACATTGTAAAAATGGTGGGAGATAAAAAGGTTTTAATTGTAGGTCTTACAACTGAAGAAACGGCTAAGTTTACTAAAGTGAAAGATGTAATTTTTAGGCCTGCTTTGGAAGAAGCAAAAAGGCTTCTTCCCAAGCTTAACCGTGAAATTAAACCGGACTTAACAGTTGCTTTAACCCATCTGGGATATTTTGTTGCAGGAATGCATCGTGGATTTCCAGCAGATTTCTCCCTCGCGAAAGAAATTGGGAAAAAATATTTAGATATTATCGTTGGAGGCCATACTCAAAAGGCGCTTGTCGAGCCTCATGTTGTAAACGGAGTGGCCATTGTTCAAGCTGGAGAGTGGGGAAAGTATCTAGGGAAGATGGAGGTTAAGCTTTTTGGGAATAGAAAGTATGAAATCTCTTCTTACGATCTTCTTGGAGTCAATTACAAAGCAGTAAGTTCTGATTTTGCAAGAAGGGAGGATGTAAACAATATTGGTAAAGTTAAAAATAGGGTTGTGAAAGAGGACACTAAAGTTAGTTCTTATTTAAGAAACTTTTACAAAAAATATCCCGTAAAATTAGATGAAGCATTCGCCACAATTGATTCAAATTTTGATGGTAGAGGAAGAGGGCGGGGTAGGGAGACCAATTTAGGAAGACTTGTATCCCACGCTATTTGTTATATTACTCATGGAGATATTTGCTTTTTCAACAACGGAGGATTAAGAATAGATCTAAATAAAGGAACGATTACGAGGAGAGATATTCTGGCCCTCATGCCTTTTAATAATGAGCTTTGTCACGTAAAAATTAAAACAAAAGAACTTGTAGATTATTTGGAAAAAATTTACAAAGCTACTAAGTATAGAGCAACTCATTTTAGCGGTGTCCGATTTTCTGTCGCAGGAGATAGGATTAAAGAACTCTATGTAAATATAGAAAAAGGAAACCCCTCACTTACACCAAATAGTTCTTTAAAAAAGGTCTACTCCAACGGAAAGGTTCTTAAGGATCAATTGTTTGATATAGCTTCTACATGTTTTCTTACTAAGGGTAGGGATGGTTACCCCAATATGGAAAAAGTTAAATCACATAAGAAATATGGAATTCATGAAGGGATAGAGTATAGAGACTCTTTGGTCTTCATTGATTTCCTTAAACAGAAGAAAAAAGTCTTAGGAAAAGACTATTCAGTGGATACAATTCAGTCCAACTAGTTAATGAGTTTTAAATTTCTTAAGAACACATCTTAAGTAAAACTTCAATCCTGGAGGTCCTTTAAAAGAGCAGCTTTCTGTTCTTCTTTTAAAGGGCTTTCAATATTCAAGTCTTCGTGATCACAACCTATCTTAATTGGATTTTGAGCATCACAATTAAATTTTAGGTATTGGACAGATGAAAGACGGTTTTCTCCCACCTGTCTGGAGTCAAACTCAGCATAAGTTCTTTTGCCATTTTCCAAAATAAGATAGATGTGTTTGGGAAGAGAAAGCCACTTTTTAAGTAGTTGGTCTCTTTTTTCGCTATCACTTATTTCGATTAGGAGTGTACATCCAAGGCCACCTTTCTCTCCTAAAAGTTCATTATATGTTTTTATTTCGTGGAGAATATCAGATTCACGAACGATCCTTTCCGTTCTAACCATTTCTTGAATTTGATATTTAATCGTTTCTGTATTTTCAAATAGAAAGGTAAGGTGTTCTCCCAGGTGTATTCTTCTATCCTTTTTAATGGAAAGTGTGTTCTTTCTCACACGATCTCTAGTATCTTCATAAGTCATAAAGTCTAAAATATCTTCTCTTTGTACTCTTTTCATAGTTAATCCATTTTTTTGGTTAGGAAACATTATTTAACCCTTTTTCTCTTTATTTATCATCATTTTTTTTAACTTTTGTTTTAAAGCCATTTTCTCTGTAGGCCTTCGCTAAAATACTCATGGGATGCAAGGGTTTTACCCCTGCGTGTTGAGAAAATTGAAGTGCTGCCAAAGGACATTCCGTTGACCAGACCTCAGTTTCGGCTTCTTTCATACCTTCAAAGGATTTTTTGCCAACTTTGATACTGGCTTCAAAAGTTTCTTTTTTCATGGCAAATGTACCGTCATGACCACAGCATTCCATAACACTTTTTGGGGTGACGCCGGGGATTTTTCTGAGGAGGTCTCTTCCTTTAAAGCCAACAGCTTGCGCTCTTAAATGGCAAGGTGAGTGATAGGCTACGGACTTCCCTGGTGTCGACTTAAATTCCGTATTAAATCTTTCTTCTTTTCGAATAGACCATAAAAACTCACTCGTTTCCATAACAGCTTCAGCGCATTTTTTTGCCTGTTCTCTATCTTCTTTTGCTACGAGCCCAGGATACTCATTACGGAGCATCATCGTGCAGGTAGGGTTAATCCCTATAATTTTGGCCCCTTTTTCGACAAAAGGAGTTAATTTATCCAAATTTATTTTGGCATTCTTTCTTAGTGTTTCTAAATCTCCATGTTCCCAAGAAGGCATTCCACAGCAAGCCAGTCCTTCCACGCAAGCAATATTAACTTTATTTTTTTCATAAACTTCTAACGTGTCCCTTCCTATTTGAGGCTCATTATTTTGAACGTAGCATGTTTGAAAGAGGACCACTTCAATTTCAGGATCAGGTTTTTTTATTTTATTTAATTTTTTAGCAAGTTTTTCGAAGGTTGTTTTGGCGAATTCAGGAAGGAGCTTATCTCTATGAATACCCATTAATTTTTCAAGAAATATTCTATGGACTTTGACTCTATTCATAACATTGGCCATACCGAGGCTGAGTCTGGAAAGAAGGCCAGCTTTATCAGCATTAGAGATCATTTTATCTTTAAAAGGGACGCCTTCCTTTTTCGTTTTTATGGCCCTGTAACGGTGAACTAATTTTGGAAAATCGAGTAAAAATTCGTGCTTATCTCTTGGAGTATAAGGGCACTGAACTTCGCATAGTTTGCATTGGAAGCAATTATCCATAACATTTTGAGTTTCTAATACGGACAATTTAGTTACGTCCCCATCATGGTTGTCGTCAATGAATTTAAAAAGGTTGGGAAAAGAATCACAATACTTAAAGCACATTCGGCATCCATGACAAATCTCGAAGGCCCTTGTGATTTCTTTTTGAAGTGATTCTTCACTCCAATACTTTTCGTCTTCAGGGTCGTAGGTGAGTCCATCGGTTGGCAAATAAGAAATGGGCCCCTTTTCACTCATAAACCTCACTCCTAGCTTTTAGCTTGATCTTTAAAAATCAACTGTGAAAACAAAAGAAGCAAACCAATCTGTTCTCTTAATGAGATCGGACTGGTTTGCTTCTTTAACTAAGGTAAAAAATACAAAACTAAATTAAAATAAAAGAAACAAAAGTTTTAATCGATTGTTTCTAGCATTTTTTGAAATCGGCCCGCATGAGACTTCTCAGCTTTGGCCAGAGTTTCAAACCAGTCAGCAATTTCTTCAAAACCCTCTTCTCTAGCAGTTTTGGCCATCCCTGGATACATGTCAGTGTACTCGTGGGTTTCTCCTTCAACTGCAGCTTTCAAGTTAAGAGTAGAGTCTCCAATAGGTAGCCCTGTTGCCGGATCACCAACTTTTTTAAGATAATCTAGGTGCCCATGAGCGTGACCAGTTTCACCCTCGGCAGTGTCTCTAAAGTTTGCTGCAATTTCCGGATAACCTTCAACGTCTGCAACCTTAGCAAAATAGAGGTAGCGTCTGTTTGCTTGGGATTCTCCAGCAAAGGCATCCTTTAAGTTTTGATGGGTTTTGGTTCCCTTTAAATCGGCCATGTTTTTTTCCCCTTTTTTTGTTTAATTTTTTTTAATAACTTATTTTCCCATAATACCGCTAAAGCCAATATCGATAAATTCGATATTAATGATACAATCATAGAGAAAATCTAACATAGGATTGAGGGGCTTATGACCCTAACTCAGCTAGAATACGTACTTGCGATTCATAAACATAGAAACTTTAAAAAGGCAGCAGAGTCTTGTCATATTACTCAACCGACCCTAAGTATGCAGGTTCAAAGGCTAGAGGAAGAACTTGGGCTCATTATTTTTGATCGTGGAAAAGTCCCTTTAAAAGTTACTTTAAAGGGAAAATTGTTTATAGAACAAGCCAAAATTGTTTTGGGTGAGGCCAGTAAACTTAAAGATATTGCATCAAAAACTCTTAACCCACTCAAGGGTGAACTGAAAGTTGGAGTTATACCGACCTTGGCACCTTATTTGATACCTCTTTTTTTAGATTCATTTTTAAATAAATACCCATCTATTGATCTTGTTATCAATGAACACCAAACTCATGAAATTATTGAGCTTCTTGAAAATGATAAATTAGATGTAGGGCTTCTTGTAACTCCCTTGGAAAAGGATCAATTCTTTGAAAGGGTTCTTTTTTATGAACCTTTTTTGGCCTATTTATCTTCAACAAACCCATTACTAAAAAGAAAAAAAATAGACCAGGATGATTTAAGCGGGCAAACCCTATGGGTATTAACGGAGGGGCATTGCTTTAGAGATCAAACACTTAACATCTGCTCCCCTGATTCTAAAAAAGAGTTAAAAGAAGAAAGAGGCAAAAATATAACCTTTGAGGGGGGGCAATTAGAAACTCTTAAAAATCTTGTCAAAAGAAATGAAGGACTTACACTCGTTCCTTTTCTTTCCACACTATATGATAAATCAAAGCAGGAGAGTTCATTAATCAGGTCTTTTTCGGGTAAGGTGCCAACACGTGAGGTTTCTATTGTCCTTAGTCGTTTTTTTCACAAAGAGGAGATGGTAGACGCCTTGGAGGAAGAAATTTTAAAGGCCTTGCCAGAAGGAATAATATCTAAGAAGTCTAAAAAAATAAAAGTCATCGACTTTTAATCTGATAACTCTAAAAAATAGCACAAAATAGTGGCACAAATGTTTTAGAGATAAATTAATTTAAAAAAATAATCTCTTAACTCAAAGTTAATTTAGATAAAGCCAAATAGTATTTGACTCTACCTACAAAAATTAGGTCAAAGATACAAGGTGCTTTTTTAAAGATAGCTTGGTCTTTTATGATAAGGGAGAGGGTCATCAACTCCTGCCAATTGAAAAGCTTTTAATCTTAAAGCGCAAGAGTCACATATTCCACAAGCCTTATCTTCACTAGAGTAGCAAGACCATGTTAACTCCAGAGGTGCTTTTAAACTGAGGGCCTTCTTAACGATGTCTGACTTTTTTAATTCTATGACAGGTGTGACAACTTCAATATCTCCGTCTTTTGTTCCTTCTTTAACTAAAGCATTGAGCGCTTTATAGTAAGAGGGACGGCAATCAGGGTAACCAGATGAGTCTTCAGCTACGGCACCAATATAGATTTTTTTTGCGCCAATAACTTCTGCCCAACTAACTGCCATGGCCACAATATGAGTGTTTCTAAATGGAACGTAGCTTGTGGGAATTTCTTCACTATCACCCTGGTAGGAGGTAACATCCATTTTATTATCAGTAAGTGAGCTTCCGCCGATTTGGCTAAGAAAAGTAACATCAATGACTTTTCTTCTTTCTACAGGAACGTTGTAAAAATCGGCAATTTTTCCAAAGCTCTCTAATTCTCTTTCTTCTGTTTTCTGACCATAATTGAGGTGCAAAAAGGCCATATGATGATGGTTTTCATTTGCCATAGCTGCAGAGACAAGGGAATCCATTCCACCACTCACAAGGGCAATGGCCAATTCATTTGATTTTCCATTTGATTTTTTCTGAATCATTCTCAGTCGACCTCAATTTTTTATTAGGTTCAAGTTTATCCTAGTTTAAAATTATTACATTTTTAAGCAAGTTCTGCTTGGTCTTTAATGAAGGCAAGAGTTTTTTCTATTTTGCTATCAGCAGACTTTTTCTTTTCTTCAAGTGAGCCTTTGCTTTCATTAATCATGATATAAAATTTAATCTTTGGTTCTGTTCCCGAAGGTCTTACGCAAATTCGATCTCCTGATTTGAGGTTGTAACAAAGGACATTACTTGGGGGAAAATCGAACTTTTGGGAAGACTTTGTTTCAAGGTTATAGAGTTCACCCTTTTCATAATCTTCTATGGACTGAATAGGTTGACCTTGAAAATTTTCCTTTATTGTTTCTCGAAACCTATCCATAATGCGTTCAATTTTTTCTGCTCCTTCTTTTCCATAATAATTTAGACAAAGGAGATTTTCTTTAGAGTATCCAAATTTCTCATATATTTCATCAAGAGCATCAATGAGATTCATTCCTCTTGTTTTATACCAAAGGGCAATTTCGGCCATCAGAGCAACAGAAGCGACACCATCTTTATCCCTTACATGGTTATGGTTCATATAGCCAAAAGACTCCTCCGTGGAAAACACAAAGTTCCTATGGGGTTCGCTTTCTTCAATTTGTTTCATTTTTGAACAAATCCACTTAAAGCCAGTTAGTGTGCATTCAGTATCTAGACCGTATTTTTCAGCAATAACTTTTTGGAGAGGACTCGTGACAATGGTATTAATGAAGTAAGGGTTTGCAGGTAGCTCGTTTTTTTCTTTTTTTGTTTCAAGAATATAGTTGAGCATGAGAAGGCCTATTTGATTACCATTTGGATAAACAATTTGTCCTTTGTAGGGAAGAGCTATGCCTAGCCTATCAGTGTCAGGATCTGTCCCAAAAACAATATCGGCATTTTCCTTTTTCATAAGGGAAACAGCTTTTTCAAGTGCCTCAGGGTTCTCGGGGTTAGGGCTTTTAACTGTAGGGAAATTTTCATCTGGTTCTGCTTGGTCAGGTACAACTATAAAGTTTTCTAGCCCCATATCTTTTAGGGCCCTCGAGCAAGGAACAAGACCAGTTCCATGGATTGGAGTAAAAATAATTTTAAGTTCTTTCCCTTTTTCTTTACAGAGCTCAGGGCGCAGGCAATTGGGTGCAGTTATTTTAAAGTAAGCATCTTCAACATCTTTTCCTACCCAATGGATGAGTTCTTCTTCAAGCCCTCTTTCAAAATCAATATGACTAATCGTGGAGAAATCCTTAATTTCATAATAGTTTTTAATAATATTTTGATCATTTGGCGGTGTAACTTGAGCGCCATCACTCCAATACACTTTGTAACCGTTGTATTCAGGAGGGTTGTGGCTAGCTGTAACCATGACACCTGCATGAGCTTTATGATGCCGTACCGAAAATGAAAGGAGTGGTACAGGATTAAGCCTTTCGTAAATATAAGAATGAATTCCGTTTGCTGCAAATACTCCAGCTGCTTCTTTTGCAAACTCGAAGGAAAAGCGCCTATTATCGTAAGAAATGGCCACTTTATATTTCCCATCAATTGGGTCTTGAGTTTTGATTGTTTCTGCAAGGGCCTGTGTTGCTTTCCTCACGGTATATTTATTAATTCTATTGAGTCCTTGCCCAATAATACTTCTTATCCCACCAGTCCCAAAGGATAAGTCTTTGTAAAACCTTTCGGTAAGTTCTTTTTCATCTTTGGCATCGATAAGTTGTTGAATCTCTTTTTTTGACTCTGCGTTAAAATAATCGTTTTTTACCCATGCTTGTGCTTTTTCAATTATACTTTGTTTCATTTTTAATCCTTCAAATGATCTTTACCGGTTAAAACCTATATAAGTGGAGGTTTAAATTAATTTTAAAACTTATTACTGGACAGAAAACATCGTATTTTGACAAATTGGGTTTAAAAAGGCAACTGTAGGGCCCACCTTTGAAGGGCATAATATCAATGGTTCAGGTCTAATCTGGATAAATTAAGCAAAGTATAAATAGCATTTATCGCTATCCTACTAGAATTGTTTTTTGTAAAACTTGACCTTAATGATATTATAAGGATGCTAAAAGGGTTGAATTCCTGAGGTAAAATCTTTATAAAAAGAGTGCTTTTACGCAAGTAAATAAGGTCGGGGTCATTATGTGTGGCAGCTAAAAACCTACCTAGACCTAATTGAGATATAACAATTTTAAAGGAGCATGATGTGGCCAATCCAAATATGAAACACTCCCAAAATATACCAGGACCATGGTATTGCACAGATCCAGATGATGATGATGGAGAAGGATGCATTGCCTGCAACGTTTGTTATACTGGAGCTCCTGACTTTTTTGCAGAAGATGAAGACGGAAATGCTTACGTTAAGAAGCAACCAGAGTCGGAAGAAGATATAGAGCTTTGCCAAGAGCAATTAGACGCTTGTCCTGTTGCTTCAATTGGTCATGACGGCTAATAAATATTTTTAAGCAAACCTAAAATTTTAAAATAAGAAAAGCTTCCCTTAGTAGGAAGCTTTTTTTTATCTTTTTTCCTTAACTCCCCCCCAAATTTCTTTCCTTCTAAAAAAGGGGATAATTTTCCTAAGTTTCAATATATTTTATTTATGATAATTTTGCTTATAAGGATACCTATGTTCAAAATTAATTTTTAACTGAGCACTTTGGTTTAATTTTAAAAAAAGGCTGGTTTTATGAACGTTAACCCCTCAACTCTTGAGATTACAGCAACAGTGATTTTCGCTTTAGCTGTTATCCACACGTTTATTGCTTCTAAGTTTCAACAAATGGCCCATCATTATCCAACTGGATCAATCATGGAAAACCTTTTTCACTTCTTAGGTGAAGTTGAAGCCGTCTTCGGTATGTGGGCAGCGGTCTTTCTGGTTTCATATGCTTTTATTGATCCAGACGGGTGGAGAACCTATAAGATGCTTGAAGATGGAAGCTACTTTTTAAACTCTGATGGGGCCCACGTGATTGCCGGGGGAGCCTTAAAGTATTTAATGAGTGTTAATTTCACTGAGCCCGCTTTTGTTTTCGTTATTATGACCATCGCTGGTTCCAGGCCTGTTATTGTCATGGCCGAAAAAATGATTATCGCTTTTACGAAACTCATTTTTCTTCCTAAAAAATACGAAAGGGCGACATTTTACATTTCAGCTCTTATATTAGGGCCACTTCTTGGTTCATTTATTACAGAACCTGCCGCAATGACAGTGACCGGTCTTATTATGCTCGATTACTTTTTTAGTGGAAAGATGTCGAATAAATTTAAATATGCAACTCTAGGCCTTCTTTTTGTGAATGTTTCAATTGGTGGGACGCTTACTCATTTCGCGGCTCCACCAGTTCTTATGGTAGCAGGGAAATGGGGTTGGGGCTTTGGCCACATGATAGGTTACTTTGGTTGGAAATCTGCGCTCGCGGTTGTTATTAACACAAATTTGATTGCTTGGTATTTCAGGGATGAGCTTCAAGGAGACCTTGAAATAAAAGCTAAACATGATAATTGGATGGAACCTACTTGGTGGATTATTCTTATCTCAGTTTTATTTATGGGAGCGGTTGTTTATAGCGCTCATGATATGGTCGCCTTTATGGGTCTTTTTCTTTTTTACCTCGGTTTTGCTAAGGTTACAGAGACGTACCAAGATAAGCCAAAAATTGTTGAGGCCCTGATGGTTGGTTTCTTTTTGGCGGGACTCGTTACTCTAGGAAAAATGCAGGCCTGGTGGATTCAACCTCTCCTGGAGAATTTAGGAAATATGACTCTCTTTATTGGCTCGACCTTTTTAACGGCGATTACTGATAATGCGGCTCTTACTTACCTCGGTAGCCAATCCAAAACTATTACAGAGGCCCAGAAGTACTTCCTGGTTGCAGGGGCCGTGACCGGTGGTGGATTGACTGTTATTGCTAATGCTCCAAACCCAGCAGGTTTTGGAATTTTAAAGAACTCTTTTGGAAAGGAAGGGATTAAGCCTTTAGGACTTTTTATTGGTTCATTGGTTCCAACCTTTATTGCTTTTGTTTGCCTTTGGCTTTTACCAAGTTTCGACCTTTAAAAGCATTGGAAGCTAAAATTCAATTTAAAAAAAGAGGCCCTCAGTAGAGGGCCTTTTTTTATTCATTTTTTTCTTCTTCTGGGATTGGTAACTTGGCCATATCCTTACCCAAGTTCTCTCCCATATTGCTAAAGGCCCTGGTAATCCCTTTGTTAATAAGGTTTTGGTATTTTTTGACGTTTTTTTCACGTAGTTTTTCGGCCAGGTCTTTTAATTCTTCATTAGGAAGATCTTTATAGGCAAAGGCTTGTGTCTTTTGCATTGAAACGGCCATCATTTCTTTGATTTGAGGTTTGATTTCTTTCATGGCCTCATCTATTTCCTGAGGAGGTATTCTTTCAGACTGAGGAAGTTCTGCATTTTGTCCTACCTGGGCTCCTTTCATCATGGCCATAACCATATTGACAGTATTTTCGGTTGAGCCAGAGAGTTGATCAATACTTTTTATTAATCGTTCTCTTTCTTCGTTAGGTGGTTGCTTGTCATAGTCATCTGAAAACTCCTCAAATTGTTCTTGGGCTTCAGAAGCAGTAGCAAGTTCTTCTAGTTTTGAAACTTTTTTCATGAGAGGGTCATTAAAAGATTCAACCATCTCTTTTAGTTCATCGGCGGGAATATTTTTAAACTCTTTTCTAATCTCTGCCAGGATAAATTTACTCTTGAAGTGCTTGGCCATTATTTTGGTCCAGGCCGGACCATCTTTTGAACCCATATCAAAATCAAGTTGCTTTTTGAGTAGTTCATCAAAGTTTTTTATCTGCTTTTCGACTCCAGATAAATCGAGAAGCTCTTCAAAACTTCTATCCCAGGCCAATGGGTTTCCTTTATCACCTTTTTCGGTTTCGGAAGACTTCACTTCTTTTTCAGCAGCTGTCATAGAAGCTTTTTTGTCTTGGGTATTTTGACTTTCTTCTAGAGGGTTTTGCTTTTCTATTTGAGCCTCATCCTGAGTACCCTCTGTCATTTGTTCAACTTCAGTACCTTTTTTGGGCATTGCAAAGTAAAGAAGAACAAGGGCCATAACCAGAATTGGTCCTAAAAGAGTTATTAACTTATTTTTCAAATTTAATTCCTTTTTTTCTATTTTTCCTCACGGACAGAGGCATTTTAGCCGAAAGGAATAAAAAATGAAGTGAAATACTTGGACATTTTTGTGGGAATTCCAATTTTTTGTGGTTGGTCTCTAAAAGTGAGGTAGATAATTGAAAGCAAAACACCTTCTTATTTCTGTAGCTTTACTTTGCTCTTTACTTTTTCTTTATCAGGGTTGTGGTGGAAGTGATGGTGAAGCGCCAAAGGGCTCTTATCCCTACAAACCACCAGGAAACATAAGTCCAGGTAGCGGGCAACCAGTAACGTATCATAGCAGCATGGAACTCTTTCTAAGGTTTAAAGAGAAAGTGAAAAATAGTGAGTTTAATAATAAGGATATTGGAAACTACTCATACAGAATCCTACCTGAAAAAAGTTGTAAAACCGTTTTAAAAATCTTTACAGCCTGCTACAACTCCTACAATACGTGGGGAGGCGCTAATATGGTAACTTATAGCGTTACTCCTAATGGTGTTACGAACCATCCCTGGGGAACTCTTCCCGCTATAAATGTAAAATTGAATGAGATTCTTGGGAGAGTTTTAGATCGAATTTCAGATGATGGAGCTGGAATTAATTTATCTAATTATTTCGTTGGCGTAGGGGATCGTGAATTTGACGTCAAGGATAATGATGGTACGGTTTACCGTATTTCCAGGTCTAGACCCTTGGGTGCTAACCCTATTATGAAATTGAAGTCAGATGGAAGTGGCCATATTTTAACTTTCTGGCCAGTTCCCCTTACGTGGTAAATGACGCCCTTTGAACAAGGCGTCGAATTAAGTCCTAGTATGATGAAATCAATGAACATGGCCCTAAAGGGTTAACGTTTCTCTTTTATTAGGGTAAAAACCTCTCGTTCATTAAAAACTCTATTCATGACACGAATTTTGATTCGCTTTTGCTTTCTTAAAATGGGCAAAGGCCGAAAGAGAAAAGAAAGGATAAATCATGGCCCAAACTGAAAAGAAAACTTTGACCTTACCCCCGAGACCTCTTTTGAAAAAAGCAAAGTTGTCTTTTCAAAAAGATTTAAAGCTAGATCCTAAAGGGAGTACCGTCCTAGTTTCTCAGTCTTCTTTAAAAGACATAAAAAAGCTTTTAAAAGACCACCTCTTTTCGTGGCAATTGGACCTTTTAAAAGACGGGATTTCAAAACCGCTTCATTTCCAAACAGAAAAAGGGTCATTGGACGTTATTTTGTTGGGAAAAAACTCTAAAAAAGAGTCCAAAAGTCATCATGGTCTGCTCCAAGAGTCTTCTTATACTAAAGCTAGAGATGCTGTTGGGAATGTTTTAACAAAAAGAGATCAAAAGAAAAAATCTACAATCATTCACTTTGAAAATTTGGAAAAAGAAGCCCTTAAGGGGGCCATGGTTGGTCTTGAAATGGGGGCTTATGATTATGTAGATAATTTTGCTCTTCCCCAACTAAGTCTAATTTATCAAGGGGATGAATTGAAAAAGGATGAGGTTAAGCAAACCTATAAAGAGGCTCATCTATTGGGAGAGGGAGTAAACCTGGCCAGAGAGTTGGTAAACACTCCTTCTGGTTTTAAAACTCCAGGAGCTTATTCTAAAGCTGTCACTAAGTTATTTAAAAATATCCCTAATGTTAAGGTCAATGTTTGGAATGAAGCCAGGTTAAAGAAAGAAAAGATGGGCCTCATCCTTGGAGTTGGTGGTGGCGCTTCTGAGAAACCTTGCCTTGTCCATATTCAATATCGACCCAAAAAGTTGGTTAAAAGTAAAATGCTTAATGGCCCTATAGCTTTTGTAGGAAAGGGTATCACTTTTGATTCAGGCGGCCTTGATATAAAACCTTCTGGAGCTATGAGGAATATGAAAAAAGATATGGGTGGTTCGGCTTGTATGGTTGGGACGGCTTATTATCTAACTCAATCACAAACAGGAGTTCCCTGTGATTTTTATTTGCCTCTAGCAGAAAATGCTATTGATGCCCTCTCTTTCAGACCAGGTGATATCCTCCATGCAAGGAATGGAAAGACAGTTGAAATTCACAATACGGATGCAGAAGGGAGGCTTGTTTTGGGTGATGCTCTTGATGTAGCCGTAACTCAAAAAGGAAAAGATAAGCCTTGTATGGTGGTTGATGCGGCCACTTTGACAGGGGCAATAAAAGTTGGACTCGGCTCTTCGATTGGGGGGCTTTTTTCTAATGATGATAAATTAGCGGCTTCACTTGAAAAAGCAGCACAAGGAGCTGGGGATCCACTTTGGAGGATGCCATTGGATCAGTCTCTTCGTGCCAAAATGAAAAGTCATGTTGCAGATATGACTAATGCTGTTGACGGATTTGGAGGTGCGATTACTGCAGCTCTTTTTCTTGAAAGTTTTGTTGGAGAAACTCCTTGGGCCCATATGGACCTTTATGCCTGGGTGGATGGACCTAAAGGACCTTTCTCAAGAGCGGGAGCGAATGGACAAGGCGTACAGACTCTTGCTCACTTTTTAAATCATTTATAAAAATGAATGCTATGGGGCAAACTCGTTTTTGGTTTTGTCTTTTCTAAGAAGCTTTTTTATTTTTACCCTCGGCATAGCCAAACTCGAGAGTCATGTCTCCGTAAGAACTATTTAAAGGGACCGCTACAATGGTGGAGCCTAGAGGGTAGTGAACTCTGTGTTTACTACCGTGAATGACTGAAGGTATAGAGAGGTTTGCTGTAAATCCTTCTTGTTCTAGCCTGGGCTTTGCATTTCCTACAATGACATTGCAGATTTCACCACCAACATCAGAGATTTCATATTGGTACTTAGTGTACTTTTCTTTAAGCATTAGGTTAGACGCTTTTATATAAGCTTCTAGAGGCCAGGTGAGAACGAAAATCGCTTTGTAGTCTGCGGAGTCGTCTTGACCTCCCTCATTGGAAATTTTTCTTACTCCAGTCAAACCCAAAATCGATGCCACATCGCCTTTTATTTCTTTTCCCTCTTTAAAGCCAGGTGGGCCAAATGTAAGGGGAGTTTTGACAAGTTTTTCAAAAACTTCTTTTGTGGTTTCTGCTAGAATTGTTGCAACTGAAAGAAACTGACTTTCCTGGACCATTTCTTAAGAGCTCCTTAAGTTTAAACCCTTTGTTTATTGTGTCACCAAAATTTGGTTAGAGAAATTTTTTTTTCATAAAACATTGAAAAAGTTTACATATTTTAGACATTTTGGCCTTTTGTATAGAAAAAATAACGCAGCGACTTTTTTGGAGGGATAATAGAGTAAAAGACAAGGGGGTTTTATGCATCATCCAAATTCTGTCCTTGAGACACATTCAAAAGGTCATGGTTTTAAAGTCCGCTCTTGCAGTGAGGAGGAGAGGAAAAAAATTGCCCAAAGAAACCTTAGCATAATGAATAAAAGCGAGGAAATGAGGGCCCATTTTAGCTCTCAAAATGTCTTTCTCAAATCTATCGATGTTATTTTTAATTTAATCTTGATACTGCTCTTTGCTGTGAAAGAAGTTGTTCTCTTAATTTTTGATAGTGTTGTTCTTTGTCCTATAGCTTTAGCTTCTTCTTGCCGTAAATGCCCAGCATTTAAGCTTTGCCCAGGAAAGAGGTTAGTAGGGGATTATCGTCCTTGAGCTTTAGGCGCCAAGTTTTTTTGCGTTTCTTTATACTTTGATTAAAGTTTCAACTACTTCTGGTTTTTAAAATAAAAGTTTGCCATTGAAAACTTTTATTGCACAAAAATACTATGGTTTATCTGATGTTTAGATCAAAGTTACCCAGAAAAGGAAAATACATCAAAAAATTTAATGGCATGTTAGGTAAGCTTCTTGGAAAGACACCGAAAAGTTTGGAAATAATATGACCTAACGAAGTAGGTTTGTATTGTGAAACTCTACTTATAATAAGAAACCCACATGTCGAATGTGGGCTTTTTTATTTGAAAGCTTTTTTAA
>PAZA01000060.1 GCA_002715375.1 Halobacteriovoraceae bacterium | reverse complement strand
TCTTTACTTTGAATAATATTTGGATAAATACGATCTTTAAAAAATTCTGTTGAGGAATTTAAAGTTTCACCCGTTACATAAGCTCTAGGTAACCCTTCACCAATTCCTATTTTTCCATCATTCGTTTTCAATACCAGAAGAAAAGAGTCGGATGACTTTCTTTTAGCCGCCCCATGGCCAAAGCTAAATTTGAATGGAATTTCCATTTGATAAAGTAATATTTCATTTATTATAGACATATAATGATTATCGTAGAGTTAAATTAAAAAGAAAATTGAAAAGGAGTAGAACTTTGAAAAGTTCTGAACTTATCCAGATTTTTTTACCATTTTCAGTGTGTCTCATTATGTTTGGGATTGGACTATCTCTCGATTTTTCCAACTTCAAGAAGGTTTTTGAAAAACCTAAAGCATTTATTATGGGTCTCATTTTACAAAATATTATGCTTCCAATCTTGGCCACTTTAATAGCTTTATCCGGTCTTCCCGATTCAAATACTCTGGCTTTAGGACTGGTTGTTTTAGGTCTCTGCCCTGGAGGGTCAACGTCTAATATTTTTACTTACATCTTCAAAGGAGACGTGGCCCTTTCCATATGCCTAACATGCATTTCGAGTCTTTTATCTCCCATTACGATACCCTTTCTTTTTAATTTTTTCTCTAAACATATATTTAATAGTGGACAAAGTTATGTCTTAGATATTACCAAAACATCCCTCATCCTAGTCGGCTTTACTATCGTACCTGTCATAATAGGAATTCTTGTAAAGAAAGCAGCACCAATTTTTTCAAAAAAGTTGGAAAAAGTAATGAGTAAGATTTCAATTATTTTTCTTTCAATTATTATTTTAGGAATATTCAAACAAAATAGTGAAAATATCCTCAGTTTTATAAAAGCATCTGGGCCATCAATAATAGCCTTGAACTTTGCGGCAATCTTTATAAGTTATATGATTGCTAAGGCCATGAAAATGAGAAGTGACCAAACTTTAACAATAGGTCTCGAGGTAGGGATACAAAATGGAGCCTTAGCCTTATTTATAACAAATGGTATTTTACAAAGTTGGGAAATGAGTATCGTTCCGGGCTCTTACGGCATATTGATGTACATATCAGGTACAGCTTATGGTTTATTTATAAGAAAAGGGGAAAAATAAAATGGAAACAATATACAAAAAGGTAATTATTATAGGTGCAGGTCCAGCAGGATTGGCCACTTCTAAAGTTTTAAAAGACTACGATATAGATCATTTAATTCTAGAAAAAGGAAAACATATAGCAAATAGTTGGAGGATCTTTTATAAAAGTCTAACTTTACATACAGGAAAGCATCTTTCACATTTACCTGGAATGAAATTTAAAAAAGAAGTAAATCTTTTCCCACCAAAAAAACAATTCATTGATTATATGGAGGATTATAAGAATCAATTCAAGTTGCCCATTCAAGTTTCTTCAGAAGTTAAAAAGATTGAAAGAGTCATTAATAATAAATGGAAGGTTTTTTTAGACAATGAAATATTTGAATGTGACTTCTTAGTTTTAGGCGTTGGACTTGCAAGCTTTCCCTTTACCCCAAAAATAAATGGAATAGAACAGTTTAAAGGAGAGATAATACACAGCATTAAATATAAAACCCCTGAACTATATAAAGATAAAAGTGTATTAATAGTAGGGGCAGGAAATTCTGCTGCTGAAATATCTTATGAGCTTTCAGAAGAAGGCATTGATACAACAATTTATATTAAAAGCGGCGCCAATGTAGCGCCATTATCTGTGCTAGGCTTCCCTATCCAATATGTAGGCTACATCATGTCTGTGTTTCCAAAGACATTTCAATTGGCTTTGATTAAAATAGGTAATTTTTTTATAGATCTACTAAGCGGTGGCCCTTTGATACCTAGACCGAATTATAGTCCTTTAGACCGCCCTCCCATTATTGGAAAAAAGTTCTTAAAATCTATAAAAAAAGGTTCAATTAAATATCAAAAAAAAATCATCTCCTATAAAGAAGATGGCATTATTCTAGAAAACAACGAGTTTAAAAAAATAGATACAATAATTCTAGCTACTGGCTTCAAGGTTAATTTTGATATTTTTGAAGTTAAAATTGAGATGGACAATAAAGGCTTTGCTAAAAGAAAGGATCGAGTTGAAGATTATATTTTTTCGAATCTATTTTATGTAGGACAAAATTACGACTCAACAGGAGGACTTGTTAATATTAGAAAAGATTCTCAAATTATTGGTAAAAAAATTAAAAATATTTTAGAATAAAATATTAGGCTTTTTTCTTTATATCGATTTCTCTTGAATCTTCTGCATAGTTATTGATTTGAAACTCTAAATCTTTTTGATACTGTAGAAGATTAGGTTTAAATTGAGCTTCTCTTTGTTTTTTAACTTCGATGTAAAAGTTTTTCATTTCTTCATAAGTGTTCTTTTTTAACAAAGATACGTGAGTTGCTTTTAATCTACCACTTTTCCTTTTAGCATAAAACTCTACATTAATATTAGATAAATGATCATCTAAGTTTTCAGAAAAGACTTTTAGATGTTTTTTAAACTCTTCTCTCGAATTATTAGAAGGCTCAATAAAAAGTTCATAACAAGAATCCTTTTCATTAGCTACCATCAAGAAAAACTTGGAATTTAAATGCATTTCATTTTCGGTAACAGACATAGCATCTATTAATTGTCCCTCATAGAGTTTTTCACCAGTAATATTCGTAACGCCTCTTCCCTTTTGAATAAATTTTATTCTTGGTGTTTTATTTTTAAACCCCTCGACTCTTATGACATCGTTCATAAAGTAACGATAGAGACCATATTCAGTGGTTACAAAAATATAATACTCTTTTCTATCTTCTAGTTGATCAATAAGAATAAAGTTTCTATCACCACTGTCATATAAATCTCGTTCAATAAACTCATAAAAGTTATCCAAAATAGTTGGTATTCCTGTCGTTTTATTTGAGGTTAAAGGGATGGTCCCTCTAAATTCACTAGACAGATAACCTGCATCTCTAATTAACATTTTTTCAGGAAACTGTCCCTTTAAATGCCCTAAGGCAGTTCCGCAGCTTCCCCCAGTCCAAGTCGCAAGTATTTGAAGGTTTGGAAAAATATGGAGTAACTTAATTCCACCATCATCTTTAAAAATTTTATCTAACCTCTCAGCTTTATCAGGATTATATGAGTAAAGAGGTTGAAGTGCTTTTTTTACATTATCATCAAGATCATCATCTCTAAAAAATGTTCCCTCCTTCAAGTCAACAGAATACTCGCTCCAATACTCATTAACCAAATCTAAAATTCTTATAAAGGTTGAGGGATTAGCTGAGCCTAAAAAAGTTATATCGTCATGACAAAGTATGAGACGTATAATCGCTTGATATTTTAAGAGGTTGTCTTCAATATAAGCAACCTCTCCAGGAATAACATATTTTTTCTTTGCTATTTTAGGGGCATGGTCTTTAACAAACCCCGAGGCTGATCCGTAAGGAATATTGGACTTTCTATGCCCTTCAATACTGGCACCCATTATGGCCATAATTTTACCGCTTATAACATCATCTCTTTCCATAATTTGTGAATAGGCTTGAATTAACTGACTTCTTTTAAAAGACTCTATAGTTCTTTTTAATACAGGTATAAACTTTGGAGATCCTGTACTACCACTTGTAACTGCATAAATTATGGGGTCTTCAGCATTAATATGAGGCTCACCTGTTTCATCCTGCTTATCTATAAAAGGCCTTAATGACTCATAGTCCTGTGGAGGAACATTATCTTGAAACTCTTTAATTGAATTAATTTTATTAAAATTATGTTCACGACCAAAAAAAGTCTCCTTTTGAAAATCGAGAATATTTAAAAGGACTTTTTCTTGAGTCTCTCTTGGGTTATGACAGGCATTAACAAGGTTTTTATAATGATAAGACCCTACAATTAGGACCTTACTCTTCATAGCAAAATTTAATATTTTATGACCAATACCTTCCAAAATTTCATATGAAGTTGGAACAGGAACTTCTTTCAAGTCTATTTTAGAAATAAAAGGTGCCTTTAACTGAGTTAAGTACTCCTTGGGAAAATTCCTATTTCTTAGACCAATTTCACCTACAGATCTGTCTTTTGGTAAAAACCATGTTCCAAAAATAACATCCCAAATAATGAGGTTGTTTCCATAATTACCATTAGATTCTCTGGGAATCTCAGAATGATGCCACCTATGAAGCTCAGAACTACTAATGATATAATTAAGAAAGCCAAACTTTACATTTATATTTGAATGCTGAAAAAAACCATTAATACCATAGAAAACTAAGTAGGTCGTTAAAACGGCTTCATTCATACCAATGAGAAGAAAAATTAGAGTATCAGGAATAAACTGAATGACCTTTTCCAAAGGGTGAAACCTACCAGAATTAAACCAATATAGGACTTCTGAACTGTGATGAACAGAATGTAACTTCCATAAGAACCTTTTCGTGTGGGCCATTCTGTGAACCCAATAACGCAAAAACTCATTGCAAACCATCATTAAAATTACTTGGAACCATATCGGTGAATGGTGTGGCCAAAAGTGTGTAAAAGACTCCCATCTATACTCTGAAATAATAGAAGTTATTAATGTATAAAATATAGGTACAAAAAAGAATTCTAAAATTCTTGGTAAAATAAGCTGAGTGACACCCATATGTAAAAAATCGGTCTTCACATCACTTTTAATGTTTTGCCATTCTTTTCGATAAGGATAAGTAAATTCAAAAAAGGTAATTAAAATTGAAGAAAACATAAGAGAACTCATCGCTGCTATATATGGATGGACTTCGTTTTCTTTCAAAAAATTAAAAAATAAAAAACCTGATAAGAGCGTACCTGGGTAAATTAAATACGGAAAAACAGAATGAAATAAATTTGAAGCATAATTATTTAAAGGCTTGAACTTCATTTTTTACTCTAAATAAAAGTAATTTAATTATGTCCTCTTTGAACCATCTAAGATTAACATAACTAGGTAAAAGCTTGATGAATTATTTCTTAGTATTTGCAAAATGTTTACTTTAAATAATTTAGAACCTTTTTATTTTCATTTCAAAATTAATTCCTTATTTAAAATGATATAAAAAAAACATTAGGCCCAAAATCTTAATTAATCTTAATAAAATAGGGTCTCTAATCCGATAGGTCTTATATGACAAACATTATTTACCAATTACTCTTGTGGTTTATCACCATAGTTTTTTTAGGAAGGATCTTAGCACAAATTTTTGTGGGCATATACTCACCTACCTATCTGCCTAAGATGGACATGTGGTACTCAGGTCTTATGCCATACCCAATACTTCTAACCTATCAAATTTTTATTTACACCTGCATGGTTATCTTTAATTTTTGTCTATACATGGGAAGAGGTCCCTTATTTTTAATTTTAAATGATAAAACATCAACTTATTATATATACTTTGGAGTGTTATACTTTGCCCTAATGATTATTCGTTTTATTATCCATAAAATAAAAGAGCCTGAAATAACTTGGCCAAGGGGCAGTATCCCCATCTTTTTCCACTTTTTCCTTGCCATCTATATTATTCTTTTAGGCAGTTATTCTTATTTTAAAGTCGTAATAATATCTTGATATGAATTTCCTTTTGGACCACAATAAGATGTCATGAGAGAGGTTTTAAAATTCTTTGTTGTTCGAAGAACATTTAGTCATCTTCTTACCTTTTTTGTTATCTCTTTAGGTTTATATTGTCTATTTACAATAAACAAAGATTCCCAACCAGAAGTCGATTTCCAAAGAGTCATGATTGTCACTTATTATCCAGGAGTGTCTGCTGAAGATGTCGAGTTAAAAATAACCAATAAAATAGAAAATAAGATTAATTTAATTTCAAATGTAAAAAAAAGTTTCTCTATTTCTCAAGAAGGTATTTCTAGGGTTGTTATTTATATAGACGAAAATGCAGTTGATAAAGAAAAAGTAAAAGACGAAATAAGAAGGAATGTTGGCCAAATCTCAGACTTCCCTACTGATCTTCAAAGTAAGCCCAAAATATCAGAACTTAACGCATCTATGTTTCCAATCCTTGAAGTTGGTATAACAAGTCATTTAGATTATAAAAAACTTCGTCAAATAGCTAAAATTTTCAAAAATAAATTAAAAAGCATAGATGGCATTTCTCGAATAGAAAGCTTTGGTCTCTATTCTCCTCAAGTGAAAATTGAGGCATCCCTTTCCAAATTAATTGAAAATGATATTTCGATCCTTCAAATTCATGAAGCTTTAAATAAAAGAAATAGAAGAACAACGGTAGGAAAAATCACTCAATTAACCAAAGAAAAAAATATCGTCCCTTTCGCCGAATTCAAAGACTTAAAAGATGTAAAAAATGTGATCATTAGATCTAACTTCGAAGGTAAAAGGATAAGAATTCAAGATTTAGCCTTCGTCAATGAAAGTTTTCAAACGCCTCAAATTTATACAAATATTAATGGACAAGAAGCTATTTCTCTTATTATTTATAAAAATGAGGTAGCTGATGTAGTTAAGACGGTTGATGAAATTAATAAAATTATTAAAGAGCAAAGAGAAATCTATAAAGGTGAAGTTAAGTTTATTTTAAATAATGATAACTCCAGAGTTGTAAGAGATAAATTTCAAATTGTGGCAAATAACGGAATACTAGGTCTTATTTTAGTAAACTTGCTTCTCTCCGTTTTTTTATACTATAGAACTGCATTTTGGGTAGCACTCGGTATTCCTTTTTCACTTCTAGGCTCAATTATTTATTTACAGTCAATTAATATGGCCCTTGACACAGTTTCTTTAACCGCGATGATTATTGTTGTCGGAATTATTGTTGATGACGCTATCATCGTTGCTGAAAACATCTACCGTCATTTTTCAGAATTAAAAAAGACTCCTGTTGAAGCTGCTGTCGATGGAACTGCCGAAGTTTTCAAGCCAGTTCTTACAACAATTTTAACGACTTTTCTTGCCTTTGCTCCAATGTTTTTTATGACTGGGCTTATGGGAAAATTTATCGCTGTCATTCCACTTATTATAAGCGCTGCCCTTTTTATATCATTTTTCGAATGTGCCTTTATTCTTCCTTCCCACTTAGTTCCAGGACTTCACAAATTAAAAAGTAAAGAAGAAGGGGAATGGTTTGAGACTTGGATAAAAAAACCCTTCATATACTTAACGAAGGTATTTTTAAAACTCCGGTACTTTTTTGTATTTTTCTTTTTTATCTTATTATTAAGTACATTATATTACGCCAAAAATTATATGCAATTTATCTTATTTCCTGAATCTGTGTCTGAGAGAATTATTATTACAGCCGAACTTAAAAAGGGAGTCACCCTATTAGAAAATAAAAGGCAAATAGCTCAAATCGAAAATATTCTATTAAAATCAAAAAAGAGTGAAATTCTTTCTTTTTCTACAAGAATAGGAATGTGGGCAGATGAAATAAAAACAAGGATGAGAGACAATTGGTCCGTCATTTATATTGATCTTACGCCTTATGGACAAAGAAAAAGAGTCGCAAGAGAAATAGTAGAAGAGCTTAGAACTAAAATAAAAAATGTAAAAAATTATAAATCTATTAATTTTAATATTGTTTCCGGTGGACCTCCCGTTGGCAGACCTATTGATATTCAAATTGTTGGAGCGGAGGATAATTTAAGAAATAGGCTAGCAAAATCAGTAGAGAAAAAACTCAAAAGTATTAAAGGTGTAAAAGACATTGAGAATGATCAAAGGCCTGGAAAAGAAGAAATTCAACTTCTCTTTAATTATGAAAAACTATCCCGCCTAGGTCTTAATCTGCCAACAGTAGTAAAGTCACTTAGAATGGCCTTTGATGGAGTAAAAGCGACTTCTATCAGAAGAGGAGATGAGGATATTGAATACATCGTAATCCTTAGTGAGCAGGATCGTATGATAGAAGAAAATATTAGTAAAATTCAAATTCCCAATATAAATGGAAGGCTTATATCCCTAGGTAAGGCGACCTATTTTAAAAATCAAGTTGGAAAAGGCTTTATAAAACACCATAATGGCGAAAGAAGTATCACTGTTACAGCTGATTTAGATCAAAGTATAACTGACCCTGTTAAAGTAACTCAAGAAATTATATCCTCTTATAATTTGGATAAAGATTATCCTGGAACCCGTTTTATAATTGGCGGTGAAGCCGAAGAAACTAAAAAATCTATAAAAAGTCTTTTCAGTACTTTTATTTTCGCAGGTATTGGAATCTACTTTTTATTAGTTTTACTTTTTAACTCATACTTTCAACCAATTTATGTCATGCTTGCGATTCCCTTTGGCGTTGTCGGCGTCATTATTTCATTTGCTATTCATCAGGAATCACTTAGTTTTATGGCCATGCTTGGAGCTATCGGACTAGCTGGTGTTGTTGTTAATGACTCATTAGTCTTAGTAAATCATTTAAATGAGACGATAAAGAAAGCCTCTAACCCTGAAGAAAAAAATGCACTCATGGTTGAAGCCATTTCACACCGATTAAGACCTATTTTAATAACGACTTTAACAACAGTTGTTGGCCTTCTTCCTTTGGCCTATGGAATAGGTGGCTCAGATCCCTTCATGATGCCAATGGCCTTAAGCTTAGGTTATGGTCTTATAGTTGCAACACCACTCACTATTTTTTTAGTACCCTGTTTTTATCATATCGGTGAAGATCTAAAAGATTTTCTTTTTAAATTTAAGAGTAAAAATTGAACCTTTTCCAAAGTCAGACTTAACACTTATTTCAGCTTCATTTTCCTCAACCATCTTTTTTACATTGTATAAACCGATTCCATGCCCTTTAGGAGCTTCTTCGCTTTCACTAACACGTCCTTTTTTCTCAAAGATAAGATTCATCATATCTTTTTTAATACCTATTCCATTATCTTCTATATCAATTAAAATATGATCTTTATCCTGAAAAGATCTTATTTTAATTATTGGTGGAACCTCTTTTTTAGAATACTTCAAGGAATTACTAATAATATTCGCAAAAATCTGGATTGTAGAAGCGTTATTACAAATAAATTCCTGGACCATTAGATCCAACTCAACCTTGGCATTTTTTTGTTGGATTTTTACCTCCAGTTGATCAAGTGCCAAATTTAAGATTTCAGAAATCTTATACTTTTTTAAATCAACTTTATCCACGGTAAAATTTATAAGAATATTGTTAATAATTGATATAGACTTCTCTAGTGAACTTTTTATCTTTTTAATAACCTCTTTTGTCTTCGAAAAATTTTCTGTATACAGGTGTTCGTAAAGCTCAATATGAGTTATAGCAACACCTATCGGGTTTGCCAAATCATGGGCAACAGCAAAGTCATACTCTTTTAAGCGCTCATTTTTTTCTGCTAATTCTTTAGTCCTTTCTCTTACTTGTTCTTCCAATTTGCTAGCAAAATTTGTCATAACTTTTCTTGCTTCTATTTCTCGTTCAAGGGCCTCCTCCTGAAGTCTTTTAAATTTGTCTCCTAAGGCAAAAGCAAGAAAAACAGTTTGAAATAAATTGCCTATTTGAAAAGCATGGCTAACAATCCATAAAGGAGGTATAAATCCTAAAAGACTTAGGGATTGCACCAATCCTCCTAAGGAGAATCCACTGAAGGCCAACAAATAAAACCTTGCTGGTCTGTATCCTTGCTTTAATCGAACCAAACCAGCAAGAATAATAAAACAAAAAGCAAAAATAACAAATGATATGAAGGGAAAATAAAGTAATCTATAAATGCCAAAAAAAGATAATAGAATAAAAATTAATGAAGTATAAATATTAATTTGAAGAATATTATAAATGCGCCTATTTTCTCGTTTATTAATAAGAAGGAATTTTTTTAAAAACAAATGAAGGAATAAACCGATTAATCCTCCCCTTAACAGGAACCCTTCATTTTGTAACCAAAACGAATTCGGGTAAAGGAATTGAAAAGCAATTCCATTGGCAGCAGCAGTAGTCCAAAGAATTGCAGTTATCGTAAGAGAATAATAAAGATAACTAGAGTCCCTTGTAAAAAAGTAAGTTATAAGGTTATAAAAAACCATGATTAAAATGGCACCATAAAAAAGAGCATACCCCGTCATTACATCTTTCTCTTCTAATAAGAAATCCCTCAATGTAAGTATTTCAAGAGGAATCGATAAGTCATCCTTACTTTTAATTTTTATATAATAAATTGATTTTTCCTTAGGACTAATATTAAAAGCAAAACCTCTATAGTTTAAATCTCTTTTTTTAAAAGATCTTCTATCACCGGTTTCAAATACCTTAAGCTTCCCATTGTCCATCGAGAAAAAATCAAAATAATCGTGCCAAACAACCTCATTTTTTAAAATCCAACTTTTCTCTTTTGTTCTATTTGTTATGATTATCTTGACCCAAATTGTTGAACTTGTTACACCAAAGGAAGGGACTTCTTGATTTGAACGCTTAAATAATTGATCGAATTCTGGTTTTTGTATATCTTTATGAGTTAGCTTATTCGTTTTATCTTCATACAAGAAGAGGGAACTACCCAAACTAAACTTATCATTTATAGATTTTAAAATAACTTCATCACTAGAGTAAACTCTTGCTCCCGCTAACAAATAAGTAAGCGTAATTATAGAAATTATTTTAAAATAAAGTACCACCATAGGTTGTACTTGTCGGTTATGATCAAGTAAATCCTTAACCTATTTCTCTTTATAATTTGTTTAAAAAAAAGATTTATTTAAGATGGTTTTTTTTCTGATTCAAGGACAGATTTAAGATGAGTTGAAAAGTTTCTTTGAGGGATTTCCTCCAAATAACCTCTATATCCTTCCCCATCTTTAATAACTTCCAATAAAGTTTTTGGAGTCTCAAATAAATCTGGTGAGGAAATGACATCCTTACTAAGTATTAAAAGATCCGCCCTCTTCCCTTTTTCAATAGTCCCCGTATCTGTTTGACCAATTTCTTTTGCTCCCAAACCAGTCATTCCATACCAAGACGTAAGAACGGGTAACTCCTCCTTACAAAGTGAATCGATTTCTTTATAATTTCTCCCGTGCATTTCTGGCATTATAGCATCTGTTCCCGCTAAAATTTTAAGCCCTGCTTTATGGGCCACTTGGACAGCATTTCTATGATGCTTAAAAACTTCTGCTGCTTTTTCTTTTACGAAAGGGTCAAGGTCTGGAATTTCTTGGAGGTGTTGGATAACCCACGAAGTGGGAGTAACTGTGCATCCTTTGCTAGCAGCAAGGTTGGCCATTTCCTCATCCATATACGATATATGCTGAATGTCTTTTACTCCGTGCTCAATCGCCATTTGAATTCCGGATCGAGAATGAGCATGTGCTGCAACTGTTAGCCCCCTCGCATGGGCTTCATCACAAATAGATTCAATTTCTTCGCTTGTAAACTCTCTATGTTCTAACTTATCAGAAGGAGATGCGACTCCTGGACTTGTACAAATTTTTATTAAGTCAGCTCCGCAAGCCGCAATTTCTCTTACTTTTTTACGGCACTCCCACGGTCCATCAATAACACTACCAGGCCTCCCGGGAGCCTCTCTAAAAAGGTTTGATAATTCGGCATGACACCTATCCGGCCCTCGAAAATCAGCATGACCCCCTGTTGTTGAAAGCATAGCAATCGCAATTTTTAACCGAGGGCCAATCATCATATTGTCATTTATCATTCTTTTTATAAAGTCAGTCGCTCCACCAATATCACGGGCCGTTGTAACTCCACCATTAACTAAGGTTGTATAAAGAATTTTTTCGACATACAGAAGTCCTGATTGAGAATTCATGAGGTCAATATCTTGTTTTCCAATACCTGAGATTGTTATATGGGCATGACAATCGACGAGGCCTGGAGTTACAAACTTATCTGAACAATCGATGGACGCAAAATCTCTATATCCAGTTTCTTTTTGATGAGGAACAACATCTTTTATAACCCCATCTTCAATCATTACATCTATATTTTGATGAAGTGATGAATTTAATGCAGATTTCCCATCATATAATTTCTTAATATTGCTCAAAATATACAATCTATAATCCTTAGTTTATTCTCTATCGTAAAAATAACCAATCTAAACAAAAAAGAAATAAAAGGGAAGATTCTTCGCAGTGCTCTTTCCTTTAAAAAATACAATATCTATCTCACTGTCGGATTCTTTTCAAAGGAAGTTTAATTATGGATAAATTTCACGCTTTTAGATGCTTTAAAGAAAACAAAAAAATCTATGGAAAACTGACTGAAATAACTCTCGAAGACTTAGATAAAGGCGATCTTATCATTGAAGCCAAATACTCTAGCGTCAATTTCAAAGATGCGTTAGGAGCAACTGGAAAAGGGCAAATTTTTAAAAAGTGGCCGATTAATGGTGGCATCGATGTTTCTGGTATTGTCCTTGAATCAGATTCCCCACTATTTAAAAAAGGTGAATCGGTCCTTGTCACAGGCTGCGGGTTAGGTGAAGCCCATGATGGTGGTTATTCAAAACTTGTTCGAGTTCCCTCCGAATGGGCCGTACCAATTCCAAAAAATCTTACATTAGAAGAAGCCATGATTTTTGGAACTGCTGGATTTACAGCTGGAATTTGTCTTCACAGGATGGAAATTAATGATCAAACTCCTGAGAAAGGACCCATTGCCGTAACAGGAGCAAGCGGAGGAGTTGGTAGTTTTGGTGTCATGATGATGGCAAAGAAAGGCTATGAAGTCATTGCTATTTCTGGAAAAGAAACGTCCCATGATTATTTAAAAGAACTTGGTGCCTCCAAAGTTATGCCACTTGAAGAATTGGAGTTAGGGTCAAGACCTTTAGAAAAAGGAAAGTTTGGTGGGGCCATTGATAACCTTGGAGGCGAAGCATTGGCAAAATTACTCGCCCATATTAACCCTTGGGGTAATGTCGCAAGTGTTGGATTAGCGGCCCACCACGGACTTCAATCAACTGTCATGCCCTTTATACTCAGAGGAGTTAGTATACTAGGAATTAGTTCAGCAAATTGCCCCATGGATCTAAGAAAAAAGATTTGGGATAGGATTGGTTTAGAACTAAAACCAGAAACAATCTCTAATATTGTTCATAAAAAAATAAAGCTGGATGAGCTTCCATCAGCATTTGAAGATATTCTTAACCGTAAAGTTCAAGGTAGAATCATTGTAGAAATCTGATTAGTCCTTTCTAAGAAGTGCCAGGTTTTTCTTCTTTCTAAAAATATTGAAAAAAGGAGTCTTAAAAACCTGGTGCCTAAACCCATCCATAAAACCTAAACTGTCTTTAACTTTTAGCCTAAGCTCGTATTTACAAAATTCTTCCGGAGAGGACGCACCCCAAGTAAAGTTGACATCAAATTGTTCCATAACAGGCATCATCCACTCTTTTTTTATAAAAAAAGGAGACATAAAATCCAAAATTAGAGAGTAGTGAGAAAAATATTTATTTAAAATTGAAAAGAACTTTTTAATTTTTTCTTCATCAAGATACATCGTTAATCCTTCAACAATGATAATAGGGTCATTGATTCCTTTAAAGTTTAGAGGCCAAGACTCATCCAAAATGTCAAAGGCGGTCATCTTATTTTCTAAATTTTCTTCAAAAAAAAGCTTCCTCACTTCAATGACTTGAGGAAGGTCACAATCGAACCATTTTTTAAATTTAAACTTTTCCCTCATTCTTTCAAAGCGCGTATCCAAACCACAAGCCAGGTTAATAACTGTAGAATCCTCTTCTCTTTCCCTAATCTCTTTTTTTAGTAAATAATCAATCCCCTTCGTCCGCAAAATAATCCCTTTTTTTAAGAGGAAAAAAAGATGAGTTTTTTTTATAGGATCGTCTATCAATCTATAAATAGTTTCAATATATGAATCAGAGTAAGAAAGACTGGGATCAATTGATGCTTCGAATTTTGCTTTTAAGGTTAAAAGAAGAGTTTTTGGAACCTTCTCCAAATGAGTCACATCAACCTTATTTTTATTCTCCGATTTTAAAGGTGCCATTACCTCTTAATCGGAGAATACAAATTAAAGTTTATAAATAGATTTAATTTTTAGAAGAACACTTACTCCAAGAAATATTTTTGTCTTTGTCATTATCAATGATTTGACTAATATGCTTAGCAGTGATGTCCGAACGATCTAATCTTTTTTCATTAAAAGCTGAATCATATTTTTCTGGAACGGGATCCTCGTCAACAATAACATTATGATCAACTGGCTCCATAAT
Organism: Halobacteriovoraceae bacterium; assembly: GCA_002715375.1. Lineage (GTDB taxonomy): Bacteria > Bdellovibrionota > Bacteriovoracia > Bacteriovoracales > Bacteriovoracaceae > UBA7317. The sequence goes on along the minus strand of PAZA01000060.1, from coordinate 26,184 downwards.
AGGCTTATTCAAAGTAACGTGAGAAAGGGTAGGAAGATCCATTCTTTTAAATATTTCATCTACGGTTTTTTGGATGAGTGACTCGTCCGTTACTCCATTTAAGGTCTTATAGCGAGGACCCTTTCTTAAGTTTCCTCTTTTTTTAGGTTCTAAAACTTGATCAACTAAACCTAATTCTTTGACTTCTTCGGCACTCATGAAAACATCTCTGGAAGAACGAAGAAGACTTTTCCAAAAATCGAGAGGCATTCTTGTATTTTTCGATAAAATTTTAGCAAAAGTATTAGATATCCAATCTAGCTCAGTTGATTCCATTTTTATATCAGTTGTAGAGCCTGATATCTCTTCTGTTTTAGCTGCGTGACACATGAACCTCGTATGAGGTAGACATTGCCTGATATCACCTGCACTAAATATAATAAAGCCTGCGCTCATAATAGGACCGGAAGCAATAATTTTAATTTGACACGTTGAAGACTCTAATCGGTCTATAATTTTTAATGCAGAGTAAACACAACCTCCGAAAGTCGAGAGGTGGACCTCAATAGGCTTTCTAGAAAACTCATCTTCCATTCTATCCAAAACTCTACTGAACATTTCCGCACTCTCTGGGCTGATCTCACCTATTTGAGAATCCGCAGAAAGACAGTTAACAGGCGTTCCTAGATAAACGCGCCTTTGTTTAAGGTCGTAGCCAAAGACGACAAGTTCATCGACAGGAGTTTTTTTGATCGGCATTTTTTCCTCCTTTATTTTGACTGTTAGAAGTGCAAATGGACCACAAGACCCCCTGTTTATAGGCCTGCTAGAGGCTAAAAGGAATGACCTAACGCATTGTAAAATTCAAATTTGACATATTTTTGGAGACTTAGATTTTGGCCTATTTTTGAAAAAGCCTTGTTTAAAAAGGGGAAACACAATAAGTCATTTAGACCCACCTTCCCATTCCATAATTTTCATTGGATGGAAAGACAGGTCCATAATTGGCCTAGTAGATGGCAATATCTCTTTTAATAGGGACTAATGAAGTTCCTGAGATTTTTAAATTCATCATGGTTGCAGGATTTTTCTTAGAATCACCCTTCACATTTTTTGTTAAGAAAAGAATTGTTTTAAAGGTAAAACGGTTTTTGATTAAACCCTCTCCAAATTTAGCAAAGGATTTAACAAAAGACTTGTAATCTAATTTCTTTTTGTGCTCATACATTTCTCTCAAGCCGTTATAAGCTTTTTCCATGGCCTGTTTCGTTTGAGTCGTTTTCTTTCTTTGGCAAGTCAATCTTCTGTTCATGCATACGTCTAGGTATTTCCAATCTCCACCAAAGAACTGCTTAGCATCGGTCATCCCTAAATTAACAAACTGACTCTTAGATAACTTTTGCGCCATGTTCATCAAATGATCTGTGGCAATGTTTGATATCCTTAAATCCAATTCAATTTGAATAGTCCCTAACTTAATTTTATCGGGAATATCTATTTTAAGTTGATTTTGAAAACCAATTTTCCTCTCTAGATACTTAAGTTCTTTTTTAAGCTTTTTTCCATCAACCTTATTTCTAATATAAACGTATTTATAACTCCCTGAATATCTCCTCATCACAGGATCATTTGAATTAGGATCTAATGGGGCCACTTTTTGGTAATTACCACTAAACATCCTTGTTCTTTGAGCATTTTTACTTAACCATCCACCTGTTTCATACTCCTTATTATAAACCCCAAGTAATGTTGTTCCTATGGTATCTTCATCGAGGTGTTTACTATTTGAGACAGAAAAGCTCTGACCTTTGCTGTAATTGGAACTTATTAAAAAGGGAATGCTTACACCGACTGATTTAGATTTTGTTTTAGTTCTCGTTTTTGTTTCGTCAATTTGATGAACTCCAAAAGATTTAGCATTACCTAAAGCAGCAGCAACATTAGCAGGGACCAGATTTCCCGCTAAAAATTCTTTATAAATACTTAATGCATCTAGATCAACCGTGATGCCTTCCCAAGGCTTCATTCCCTTTGCAGGAAAAAACTTAACTTTTGCCTTCTTTTTCGCATCTAAATCAAAATGATAGGTCCAACTTTTTGCCTTATCAACCATCTTAGAATAAGCGGCTCCTGCAATCATAACAGAGGCATTAACATTCCAGCCCTTTCCTTTGGCCCTCTCCATCGTTACTTCTACATCATAGGGTGCTTTTGATTTATCTAATTTTTTAATACCAATATTAAACGTACTCGTTCCCATAAGAGTTGCTCCAACTGCTGCTGGACCGAATCCAGCTCCTGCAGCAAAAGCAATATCCTTAGTGGAAGTCCAGCTTAAAAAATCATCTTCATGCCACTTACTTAAATCTTGTTTACTTCTTGGTATTTTTGGCTTTGGAAGATGTTTTGCATTTCTAAAATCCTTTATCCAACGGCTGGCCACAATATTCCGGCCATAAGTTCCCGTCAGAGTTAAAGTGGCAGCCGGAAGTAACATACCACTTCCAAAAATGGCACTCGTTAACCCTCCGCCTATATTCCAGTTTTTATGTTGGATAACTCTATAGCCTGCTCTATTATTTTTTAACCTCATAACTCCATCTGCATCTCTCACCATATTTTCAGGTTTCAATGCTTCTGGTTTTGGGTCGACAGCAATAACCCTTTTAAAAATATTGAGTGAGCCAGTCACGTTGGGCCATACACCAAAGCCGTGCGTTCCCATCATACTGTCAGTCTTTTCCAAAGGGAAAGGGAAATTGTGAGTTAAAGACCCATCAGGTTGAATAACAATTTGAGCTGGAAGCCAGAAGTCAGCTCCAAAGGATTTAACAGTAATTAAGAGGGAGCTTGTTACAGCTACAATAAAATTTTTAATTAATGATTTTTTTATCATGTCGCCTTTCCTCAAAATATAGAATCAAAATTTATAAATTAAATTCCTAGAACATTAGTCGGTCTTTTTTTAAAAAAAGTTAAATAATTAAACAAAGTTCTCATCATTTTCGTGGTTTTATTTTTAAAAAAAACTGAGGCCTAAAGAAGGAATATAATTTTTGTCTAAATTCTTAACAAAAAAATATATTGAGTTTTGCTCATTTAGATGAAAAAATTATTCTTCAATTAAGCTAATTAACTAAACGGTTAGTTAGATAAAAATTAAAACATCATTTGATATAGCGCTAATGAAGGTCTCATAGTATGTTTTTAACAGTTTTAATTTTTTTAATAATCCATTGGTACCTCTCTCTCTTTTGCCAAAGTTTTTTCCTTCATAGATATGCTGCACACAGAATGTTTCAAATGAATTCTTTTTTCGAAAAGTTTTTTTATGTTTTGACATTCATTTCCCAGGGTCCATCATATCTGAACCCTTCAGCCTACGCAGAAATGCATAGAAGGCATCACTCTTATAGTGATACAGAAAAAGATCCCCATTCACCCCATTTTCATAAGTCTCTTTCATCACTTATGAAAAAAACATACTCAGAATATATGTCCTTATTAGATAAAAGCTTTGTCTTTAAAAAAATTACTCATACTCCAAAATGGACATTTTTAGACAAATTTGCAGACTCTTGGTTCACAAGAATCACCTGGATTCTTATTTACCTTGCACTTTATCTTTATTTTACCAACTTTTGGACCGCCCTCATCTGCGTACCGATCCATTCTTTAATGGGGCCAATTCATGGTGCCATTGTTAATTGGTGCGGACATAAATACGGTTATAGAAATTTTGACCTCGGTGACAAGTCTAAAAATACACTCTTTTTTGATTTTCTCATGATGGGGGAACTCTACCAAAATAATCATCACCACCATCCACAAAAACTAAACTTTGCTATCCGCTGGTTTGAGAAAGATCCCATTTATTTTATGGCCAAATTAATGGAAAAGTTTCATGTCATAAAAATTAAGGAGTCCCAAACATGTTAGGAAATTACCTTTTAGAACAAAACCTCTTACCCGATTCTCTTATCAAATGGAAAATTAAAGGTCTTTTAGGACAAAGACTCAAAGATGAAGATCAAGGCAGTATAGAAAAAAACAATATACACTTAAAAAAACTCTGTTCAGAGTTATCATCAGGGCCAATTGCCGAACAAGTCAAAACCGCCAATGAACAACATTATGAAGTACCAACAAAGTTTTACCAAAAAGTTTTGGGAAAACATTTAAAATACAGCTGCTGCTTATGGGATAAAGCTAAAAGTCTTGACGAAGCAGAGTTAGAGATGCTTGAAGCCTATTCAGAAAGAGCAGAACTTCAAAACGGTCAAACAATACTTGACCTAGGATGCGGCTGGGGTTCTTTAAGCCTCTTTCTTGCGAAGAAATACCCAGATTCAAAAATCATGAGTGTATCAAATTCATCAACTCAAAAAACTTATATCGATTCAGAAATAGAAAAGAGAGGATTGAATAATTTAACTGTTATTACAAAAAATATAAATGACTTCCAGACAGATACCAAGTTCGATAGAGTTCTCTCTATTGAAATGTTCGAACATATGAGAAATTATAAAGAACTTCTAGGTAAAGTTTCATCCTTTCTAAAAAGTGATGGTAAATTATTTGTTCATATCTTCGTTCATAAAGACTACACCTACTATTTTGATGTAAAAGATGAAACTGATTGGATGAGTCGATATTTTTTTAGTGGTGGGATCATGCCAAGTGAACACCTGCTCTATTATTTCAATGAACATTTAAAAGTTGAAAAAACCTGGACTGTTTCTGGAGAGCACTACAAAAAAACATCCTATGGCTGGTTAAATAATATGGATTCTAATAAAAGTGAGATATTAGAAATATTTAAAAAATGTTATGGAGTCGGGCAAGAGAAAAAATGGTTCAGTTATTGGAGGGTTTTCTTCCTATCCTGTGCAGAGTTATGGGGATATGACAGAGGGAATGAGTGGTATGTAGGTCACTACCTTTTAAAAAAATAACTTAAAGACCAGAGGATAAAATGAAAGAAAAAATGGCCATTATCGGAACTGGTATTGCAGGTATGTCAGCTGCATATTTTCTTCACAAAGATTATGACATCACTGTATTTGAAAAAAAAGACTATATAGGGGGTCATTCAAATACCATTGATGTAAAGAAGCCAGAAGAAACTTCTTTTGATACAGGTTTTATGGTTTTTAATTTTGAAACATATCCTAATCTTGTGAAGCTTTTTAAAAAATTAGATGTAAAGATAAAAAAAAGTGACATGAGCTTTAGTGTTCAAAATAAAACAAAAGGTCTTGAATACTCAGGATCAAGCCTAAACCACCTTTTTTCTCAAAGAAAAAACCTTCTAAACCCATCCTACTATAAATTTTTAATGGAAATTAATAAATTTAATCAAAATGCTCCAAAGTTACTCGAAGGTAATGGCAATGAGTATTTGACGATAGGAGAATACATTGAAAGAGAAAAGTATTCTTCTTCATTTCTTGAAGATTACTTAATTCCGATGAGTTCTGCAGTCTGGTCCACACCTCCAAATAAAATGTTGAATTTTCCAATCACAACGCTCATCCAATTCTTCTATAATCACGGTTTTTTGGGATTAAACACTCAGCACCAATGGTACACAGTTGATGGAGGTAGCAGGAATTACTGTAAAAAATTAACAAAACCATTTGCCGAAAAAATATATATCAATGCACCAGTTAGAGGTATTTTTAAGGAAAAAGATGAAACTGTCACTGTTCACACGGACGATGGAAAGACAAACTTCGACAAAGTTGTTTTGGCCTGTCATGGAGATGAGGCCTTAAAGATGCTTCAAAATCCCACGGAAAAACAGCTTAAAATATTAACTTCTTTTCGATATGAAAAGAATAAGGCCACTGTTCACACAGATACTTCATTGATGCCATCCAAGAAAATGGCTTGGGCAAGTTGGAATTATATTTTTAAAAAAGTTGATAGTGAGATAACCGCTTCAACAATTTACTATATGAATAAGCTTCAAGGAGTCTCAAACGAGAATCACTTTTTTATTTCAATCAATGGAGAAAAAGACATAAATCCTGAAAAAGTCTTAAAAGTCATTGACTATGAACACCCTCTTTTTGATATTGAAGCAATTAAAGCTCAAAAGCTTTTACCTAGCCTGAATCAAGACACATCCATCTATTTCACTGGAAGTTATTTTAGATATGGTTTTCATGAGGATGCACTTCTCTCTTCCGTTAATTTATGCGAATCAATTCTAAAACGGAGTGTAATTTGAAGTCCCAAATATTTATTGGGAAAGTTCACCATATTAGAACTCGCCCTATTAAATATTCGCTTTCTCTAAAACACTTCATGTTTTTTTTAGACTTAGATGACCTAAACTCCCTCGATAAATTTTTTCCTTTACTCAGTTATAAAAGAAAAGGGATTTTTAACTTCAATAAAAAAGACCACTACATCTTAAACAAAGATAAATTAAAAGATCACTTTAAAGAAATAACGAAAAAAGATATCAATAAAATCTACTTTCTAACAAACCTTAGAATTTTTGGTTATGTCTTTAATCCCATTAGTGTGTTTTTTTGTTTTGATAAGTTTGATAAACTTTCCTCCATCATTTATGAAGTTGGAAATACTTTTAAAGAACAAAAAATTTTCCATCATTCGATTATAAAAGGCAATACAGCTTCATTAAAAACTAAAAAACTATTCTATGTTTCTCCATTTATTCCCTTAGATACGATTTTTAATTTTTTTTCCCAAATGAATAACAAAGAGAAAGAAGAAGAAATTTTCCTAAAAGTTGATAGTATTCAAGATGATTCCAAAATTCTTACAGCAACTTTTCGTGCAAAATCAAAAGAGATTACTAGGAAAAATTTAATCTCACTTATTTTTTCTTTTCCCCTTCAAACACTAAAAGTTATGTTCTTGATTCATTGGCATGCTTTTATCCTTTGGTTTAAAAAATTGAAATATATAAAAAAGAATGAAAACAAAGATAAACAAACAGAGGTACTTTATGGATAATCTATCAAATCACCAAGGCAATTTTTTCGATAAAACCTGCCAAGATATGATTTTAAATCATCTTGAAAGCATGGAAAGAGGTCATTTGAGTCTAACCCTTCCCAACGGTGAAAACTTCATCTATGGAAAAGACTTAAAATCAGCCAAGGTAGAACTTAAAATAAAAAACCCAAAAATTTTTAGAGATATCATTCTAAAAGGGGACATTGGTTTTGGTGAAGGTTATGTAAAAGGATATTGGGATACGCCCTGTATCTTTAATGTTATCTCATGGTTTATTCTAAATATTGAGCAAGGCATTTCTATCTCTGGTAGTCAAAAAAAAGGATCCTCCTTTGTTAACCTCTTTAAATTTATTAATAAGATAGGCCACAAGTTAAAAGACAATACAATTAAAGGAAGCAAAAAAAATATTGGAGATCATTACGACATATCAAATGACTTTTATCATACTTTTCTCGACAAAAGTATGACTTATTCATGTGCTCTTTTCGATAATCAACAAAAAGATTTAGAGACAGCTCAAAAAGATAAGTATCTGTCGCTTGCAAAAAAACTTAAAATTAAATCTTCTGATCATGTTTTAGAAATAGGTACGGGGTGGGGAGGTCTTTCCCTTCTTTTAGCCAAGGAATTTGGTTGTAAAGTAACGACAATTACTATATCTGAAGAACAGTTTGACTACGCTAAAAAGCTCCACAAAAAGGAAAATGTCGATCACAAAATTAATCTTAAATTAATGGATTATAGGAATTTAGAAGGCAGTTATGATAAAATTATCTCAATTGAAATGCTCGAAGCAGTTGGACATAAGTTTTATGACACCTTTTTTAAGAAAATTAACCAAGTTCTTTCTCCTAAAGGGTTGTTAGGGCTTCAAGTTATTACATCCCCACATAGTCGGTATAAAGAATTCAGAAAAGGGATTGATTGGATTCAAAAGCATATCTTCCCCGGCTCTCTTTTACCGTCTCTTCAAACAATGAATCAATCTTTAGTAAAAAATGGTGGTTTCGAACTTTACTCATTGAAAGATATGGGACAAGATTATGCCTTAACACTAAACAAATGGGCCGAAAATTTTAATAACAATATTGATCAAGTAGAAAAACTAGGATTTTCCAAAGAGTTTATTAGAAAATGGAATTACTATTTAAAATACTGTGAGGCCGCTTTTTTTCAAAAAAATATCAGTGTTGTTCAATTGATTTACTCAAAGCCTAATAATTTACTTGCTCACCAATGAGGTTTGAATTGAGAAAAAGAGATTCACAAAAATCCATCTCACACATTTTGGATGTAGCTGCAGCTATTTTTATTAAAAATGGTAAAGAAGGCGCGAGGATAGATGATGTTGCTCATCACTCAAAGTTTAATAAAGCACTTATCTATCACTACTTTAAAAATAAAGACGACCTATACGCAAAAACTCTCATGAATATCTTAGGAAAAATAAAAAAAGGATATAAAGAGCTTCCACCATCTTTAGACGAAGCCCTCCTCTTTTGGCTTAATAAAGCAGAAAAAAGCAAAGAAATTATTAAAATCATGCTGAGAGACTCTTTAGAAGACAAACCATTGGGTCTGAAAATTATCAAAGATATTTTAAATGAAAGTTACGAATTTGGAGAAGAAGAGATAAGGAAGAAAAAAGAGGAAGGGTTAATCGACCAAAATATTGATGAAAGGTATCTTCTTTTTTTAATAACATGCATTATAATTACTCCCTATAGCTTCCCTAGACTCACGAAATCTATTGTTGGAGTTTCTCCTTATTCAAAATCTTTTAAAGATAACTTTTCAAGGATTCTTACTCAATTTGCAAAAGGTCTCAAAGATGTGTCATAAAAATAAAATAGGCCTTCTTCGCAAAGTAGCTTCTCTTAAAAACTTTTTTATTTTTCCTATTTTTATTTTTTCTTATTCGCTACCAACTTCATCTATGACAAACGTTACCCTACCTAAAGACCCAAAAGAAAGAGTCATTAAGTTTTTTAATTCGGCCAACTTTTCAAATATGAAATCACTCTGTGAAAAATTTTATCACCCTAACCTCATTTTTAAGGATCCACTCGGTACAATTAATGGACGAGAAGAGATGATAAAATACTATTTAAACCTCTATCAAAATGTTGTCGATATTAGATTTGATTTCAAAGATTCAACGAATAATGATAACACCCACATGCTTTCTTGGATTATGTATCTAAAAAGCAAATCTCTAAAATCAGGAAAAGAGATAAAACTTGAAGGAGTTTCTCATTTAAAGTTTGATCCGAAAACTGGCCTTGTTATTTTCCACAGAGATTACTTTGATATGGGTGCTTTTATTTATGAGCATATTCCCATTGTAGGTGGCCTTATCAGGTATATAAAAAGGAAACTTTCAGATCACTAAACCTTTTCAAAAGATACAACAAGCGATTTAGAAACTGGTGTATAACTTTTATGCGCGTGGTTCTCAAGGTGAACCAATTCATTTGATTCTGGAAAATAAGTTGCCGTACATCCTTTGGGTATATCAAAAGGTACAACAAAGAAGTTTTTTACAACCCTTTGTCCTTCTCCAAAATAACTTCTTATATTGATCCTATCCTTCTCTAAAAACCCTTCATTTGCCATATCTTCAGAGTTCATAAATAAAACCCTTCTTTGGCCATAAATTCCTCTATAGCGGTCATCTTTTCCATAAATGGTTGTATTAAATTGGTCATGAGTTCTAATAGTCATCATATGGTATTGACCTTTCTTTAATTTCCAAAATGGAATTGCGTGCAATGTAAATAGGGCTTTCCCTTCCTTTGTTGGAAAACGCCTCTCATCTCTAACAGGATGAGGCAGATAAAAACCGGCGTTCTCTTTTATCCTCTTATTATAATCGACAAAACCTGGGATACTTTTTTCAATTAGGCTTCTTATTAAATCATAGTTTTCACGGAAACCCTTCCAATTTAAAGAAGGTACTCCCTGTTCTTCTCTTTTTTTAAGAGTCCTTTCAGCGATTTCAGAAATAATAGAAACCTCACTCTTGAGCTCAGTATCAATGGGTTCCAAAGCTCCTTTAGACGAATGAACAAAACTCATTGAGTTTTCTACGGTTACAAATTGCAGTCCTTTATTTGTTACATCTTTTTCAGAACGGGCCAGGCAAGGAAGAATGAGGGCCTCGTCACCTGTAACAAGGTGTGACCGGTTTAGGTTTATTGACACCTGAACAGTCATTGAACAATTTTGAAGGGCCTTAGCAGTTCTATGCGTATCAGGTGTGGCCGATAAAAAATTTCCCCCAAGAGCAAAAAATAAGTCAACCTTTCCATCCTCCATGGCCTTTATAACTTCAACAGTATTAAAGCCAGCTTTTCTAGGAAAAGAGTAATCAAAAGCTTTATCCAAATTATCAATGAAAGATGACGATGGTTTCTCATGAATTCCCATCGTCCTATCCCCTTGAACATTACTATGTCCTCTAACGGGACAAGCACCTGCTCCAGGCTTACCAAAATTTCCTTTTAATAAAAGAAGGTTTACTATTTCCTGGATATTACTCACGGCATTTTCATGTTGGGTAAGCCCCATGGCCCAACAAATAATTGTCTTATTGCTTTTCAAATAAGCTTCTGCAAGAGATTCCATTTCCTTTTTGAAAACTCCTGAGCCTCTAATCAAATCATCCCAGGAAGTTTTCGAAATATTTTTTCGAAAATCTTCAAAGCCAATTGTTTTCCCTTTTATAAAATCTAAATCAAGTGAATAATTGTTATTTGGCTCCCCTATCTTCTCAAAAATTGACTTCATAACTCCCTGGAAAAAAGGCACATCTCCATTAATCTTTATAGGTATATGGTGAGAGGCTAAAGGAAGTCCTAATCCTAAAAGGCCTTCTAATTTTTGGGGATTTGCAAAAGAAGCAGTGCCTGATTCAAAAAGAGGATTAATTGAAATAACCCTTGCACCTTTCTCAGTCACTGCTTTTTGTAGCGCTGAAAGCATTCTAGGGTGATTCGTTCCAGGGTTTTGTCCTACAACTAAAATAAGCTCAGCTTTATTAAAATCGTCTAAAGTTACAGTGCCTTTGCCAATACCAATAGATTCACCCAAGGCAACACCACTCGACTCATGACACATATTTGAACAATCGGGGAGGTTATTTGTTCCAAGCAACCTAACAAAAAGCTGATATAAAAAAGCTGCTTCATTACTCGTTCTACCCGAAGTGTAAAAGCTTGCTCTTTCTTGAGACTCTAAAGAAGTTATTTTCTTAGAAATTAGTTCAAAAGCTTTCGCCCAACTCACCTCTTCATAATGAGATGATCCTTTTGGTAAATACATTGGCCTTGTTAATCGCCCAAGTTCAGTCAACCATAAATCACTTTTTAATGAAAGTTCCTCAACACTCCACTTTTTAAAAAAAGAGGGTTTTATTTTTTTGTCCGTTCCTTCAAGACTTATGGCCTTTGCTCCATTTTCACAAAATTCAGCAAATGAACGTTTCTCGGGGTCAGGCCAGGCGCAACCTGAACAATCAAAACCTTCCTTTTGGTTTACCTGGGCCAAAATTTTTAAACCTTTTTTTATGCTCATCCTCGAAAAGATATGATTTCCTGTCGATAAAACAGCTTTTGGGCCTGCTGCTTTTGTTGCCTTTTCCCCAATAATAAGAGGATCCTCAGTTTCTGGGCAAAGTGGATAAACAAACCTTTTACCCGATTCCTTTCCCAGTTTAATCCCTTCTTCTTTTTTCAATTTATCATCAATCATAAAGGATCCTTTCATTCCCTGTATAACAGTTAAAACTCTCTTCCTTTAAAAACCCTACCAAGGTTATATTATTTTTTCTTGCCAAAGAAACAGCAAAAGATGAAGGCGCTCCTATTCCAGCGACAAATTTGACACCAGATTTCGAAGCTTTTTGTATGAGTTCAAAACTTATTCTTCCACTTAAAAGTAGGACTCCTAATTTGGTGTTAATCCTATTTAAAAGACAATACCCGAATAATTTATCTACAGCATTATGCCTTCCAACGTCTTCCCGCAAAGCAATCATTTCCCCTTCAAAACCCACTAACATTGCACCATGGAGACCACCTGTCTTTTCAAATATGTCCTGATTTTTTCTTAAAATATTAGGAAGGGAAAAGAAAAAACTACTTGAAAGAATACTCGCTTTCCTAGAAATTTCCTCGTCTTCTTGATCCTTAAGTTCTTGTAAAACATCTAAACTTTCTATAGAAGCTTTGCCACATACACCACAACTAGAACTCATATAGCTGTTTCGTTCTAAAATACCTAGATCAACAGGTTCTTTATTTAAATAAACACAAACGTGAGAGTTTTTTCCCTCTTCAAACACAATACCCTTCTGACTCCAGTCAATATCATCATAAGTGTTTATAATGCCTTCTGCCAATAAATAACCTACAACCAAATCCTGATCACTCCCAGGGGTTCTCATTGTCAAACTAAGAGACTTCTTTTTTCCTTTGTAGGAAATAGTCATCTCAAGAGGCTCTTCTATGGCCAAAAAATCCTCTTTTCTTAAAAGATCCCTTTTAGATTTAAAATAAGTTATTGTTTTTTGAGTATCAATAGAAACGAAAGGCACTGAATCTCCTATTTTTTACTTTTTAAGGGTGTTTTATATGAAAATGAATCTTTTCAAAAGCGATAAGTTAAGCCTAACCTCGTGCGAAACCCAACAGTTTGATAAGTCGTAAGAGCAAGAGTCTGACTATTTGTTTGATTTTGGTTTTTTACATAATAGTCAACCATCCCTTTTAAACCTATTCCAAAAGCCGCGTAAAATTTGACTCCTGCCCCTAAAAAATAATGAGCATTTGACTCCGTAAATGACGTCTCACTGGCATCAGTATACTCCCTCTGGTCTGTCCCCATACCAAAGCCGAGACCTACAAAAGGAACAAACTTGTCAAAAGAAAAAGGGTCCGTGAATAAATGATAATTAACTCCTCCCGAAAAAACTGTTTTAGCAACATCCCCTTGATCAGTTCCTCCAGAGGTATCTTTTGAAACATTTTTAACCCACTCAAACTCTCCAAAAAGCGACGTTCTCTTAAAAAAAGTTACCTCTGTTGAAGGGAAGTACTTCTCAACACCAAAAGAGAGGGCCATTTCACTTTTAGAAGTTACTTTAGATGTAGAAGCACTATCTTCCTTAGTGCTTAAACTATTCAAACTAAAATTAGAAAAAACATCCCAACTTTTCTTTCCGAAGGCCCTTCCTCCATCTCCTCGGGCCTTTAAATGTGAGTCTAGATGTCCAAATTTACCCTTTCCGCTCTCTTCTTCATTTAATGGACCTTCCCTCAAACTCCTTAAATCTTCTCTTTCCTCTTTTGTTTCTTTACTTTCCAAATCGGCTAATGTCCCTCCACCATCTATCGGTATGGAAGCTGGTGGAACATCAAGCATTTTTGTAGGGTCTTTACTCAATTTAACAGCTGATACTGATTTTAACTGGAGAACTCTTCCCGTATTAATTTCAGATTCATTGACAAGTCTATATATTGCCCAGACAGACCTTGTTGGCGAAATCTTCCGAACAACTGCTCTAGCAACTACCCCCGTAGAAGTAAGATAAAATTTGGCGTGGTTATTTATTTCTAAACCATCGTCTGTTCCCCTATTTGCGAGTAATGTTCTTTTTGTTTTAGACAATTTTAGAATTCTAAAAGTCAATGTCTCATCCATATCCAAAGCATTACAATTAAATGCGATAAAAAAGGATAACAAGATTACGTTTTTTAATTTTTTCACAAGATTTTCCAATTAATTTAAACTCCTTAAAAAAGAAAATTAATCCCACCAGAAAACTTCACTCCTCCAACATTCAAGCTGGCTTCTATACTATCCGTAATTTGCTCTGTAACTGTCAAACGCTTAGCTCCTGTCGAAAGAAGAAAATGAAGACCAACAGATTTGTTGAACCAATCCCCTTTTTCTCTACCTCCAAATCGGTACTTTAATCCTAGGTGTAAAAATGGAAACTCACTAATTTGAGCAGTATAGCGTCTAGAGAAAGAAACATTTTTAATACTAGCTTGACCTGAACCTATCCCAGTTCCTATATACCAAATATACTTCCTTAATGTTGAAGGTAAGCGAAGGTACCAATTTAAAGAAACTTTCAAAGAAAACTCATTTGTTAAAGCATTTTTTGTTCCAAAATCGTAATAATTATTAGACGTATCTAGGAAAAGCTCCAAAGAGAAGTGATTTAATTTAGGTATTGTCCTCATCAAGAAGTAATCGTAACCAATTCCCAAAGAAACGCCACTTCCCTGATAATTCTTATCACTAGGGTCAATATGGGAGTTTAGATCCACACCATAAAGAATAAATATTTCATGACCCACTTCATTTTGAAGAGCAAACTTTTGCCTTTCTCTTTCAATAGCAATACCACTTGCAACAAAGAATTCCCTTAATTGATCTCGGTCCATATCCACAGACCAAAGATCACCTTCATGAATCATCTTTTCCAAAGCAAAAGAGTTTATCTCCTTTTCTTCTCTTTTTTTCCTAATATATTGATCGTAAACAGTAGGATGGAGTGAACCATTTTGCACAAGTGAAGTTGCCTCAATGTCTTTATATAAGTCATCCAAATCTTTATAAAATTTTCCTTTATTTACAACTCCATCAGTTAGGTTTTCTAAAATCTGAGACTTTCTCTGAACCCGAATACCTTGAGGGTCCCTTCCTTTAGTAACTTTTTTTGAGCTTAGGATATGATCTGTTGGAAGACCGTCCTCTGATAAAGATAAAGCTTCTTTTTTATCCCATTTTGAAAAAGACGTTACTTCAATATGCTGATGCTTGGGAAGAGCCGTTTCATTCAAAACTCTAGAGCGGATTGAAGCCTTACCACCTTTGATAATATCTTCTGGAATGCCCTTATCCATGGCCTTACTTTTCAAATACTCCTCAGGGCCTCTCTTAGGATCGAGATAAACTGTTTTTTTCCTAACATTTATAGGGGCCAAACCTTGCAAAGCTGAATCAGTCTCAAGTAGTAGAAGTCTCTGACCATGATTAAGATACTCAGGAGCAGGTCTTTTTCTCAAGTACCAATATGATTTAGTAGGAAACACCTTTACAGCTTCACCAAAGGCAACCTTTTTAAGTTTTATTGGGTTTTTAGGGCTAGAAAAGAAGAGCCATCCATTTTTACCCGTTTTTAGGCCATCCAAAAGGCCCTGATCCATCACAATTGTTTTTTTACTGCCACTAACTTCCTTAATTTGCACTTGAGAAAACCCATGGCCAACACTAGGAAGGATTAAAACCCAAATAAAAAAAAGGAAAAAAGCTACCCAGCTGAACCAAAACCGAAAAATAACACGAAGCATTAACCCCACCTAAACACCCATTCTTAACCTTAACAACATAACACAACATGTCACAACTATCCATAAGGTAGGAATGTCCAGTAATTACGCCAAACTCCATTGCCCTTTTCCAAAGAGATTGGTAATAAAAGGATTGAAAAAGAAAAGCGGCCAGTAATTTTCAAACGAGGAAAAAACTTTGAGTAGAAAGAAAAAAAACAAAAAACTCTTCTTTTATAACTGTACACTAACGGAAGAGCGCTTTAAAACGACTCAGGAAGCTCCAAACCCAGATGAACTTCTCTCCATAAAAGCTTATTATGAGCTGAACCCAGAAATGGATGACAGACCAGAAAACATTAAAGTGGAAATTGAAAAACTTGAAGAAAGTAAAGCTGCTTTAAATGAGTTAGAATAGAAATCCAAAAAAAATAATTTATCATTTAAGAGGGAGATGACCATCGCCCTCACCGTACTCAGACGTTAACATCTTTTAAAAAAAGGAATTTCAATCATGGAACAGCGAGATGTTGTTATTGTAGGATCTGGACCGGCAGGACATACAGCTGCCCTTTATACATCTAGGGCCAACTTGAACCCCCTCGTTTTAGAAGGGCATGAGCCAGGCGGACAGCTTACCACAACAACTGACGTGGAAAACTTTCCAGGTTTTCCTGAAGGAGTCCAAGGACCTGACCTTATGGATAAAATGAAAAAGCAAGCTGAGAGGTTTGGAACCCAGTACTGGCAAAAAAATGTTGTAAAAGTGGACTTTAACAAGAAACCATTTCTCATTAATTGTGAGGATGGTACTGAGATTGAAGCAAAAACAGTTATTATATCAACAGGAGCAAGTGCTAAATATCTAGGTCTTCCTAATGAAAAAGAACTTATTGGAAAGGGTGTCAGTGCTTGTGCAACCTGCGATGGCTTTTTCTTTAGAAATAAAATTGTTCATGTTGTTGGAGGTGGAGATACTGCAATGGAAGAGGCTAACTTCCTCACTCGATTTGCTGAAAAAGTAACAATTATTCACCGAAGAGGTTCTTTAAGAGCTTCCAAGCCAATGCAGCAAAGGGCTTTTGATAACCCTAAGATAGATATTCTTTGGAATACAGTCGTTGAAGAAATCCTTTTTGATGATAATGGTGTTAAAGGCATTAAAGTTAAAAATACTGAAACAAATGAATCAGTTGAAAGACAAACAGACGGTTTTTTCTTGGGAATTGGTCACACTCCTAATACAACCTTTTTAGGAAATCAGGTACAACTTGACGAAAATGGTTTCATTAAAACCCAACATGGCCCTGATACAAATATTCCAGGCGTCTTTGCCTGTGGTGACGTCCAAGACCCTTTTTATAGACAGGCCATAACGGCAGCAGGCTCAGGTTGTATGGCCGCAATGAAAGCTGAGAAGTTTTTAGAAGATGAAGAAAGTAAATAACTTTTAGACCGAATCATCTATAACCTTTAAAGCTGAGTAAAGTATACTCAAGTAAAAGGCCCTCTTTTTTTTTCTTTGCCTAATGGTTAACCATTGGGAAAAATAAAATTTGAAATCCTAATTCAAAAACCAGGGAAGGTTAGTGAAGACAGAAATTTTTAATTTTAATACGCTTAAAGTTCATGTTACTTCAAAAACTAAAACTCTGTTTCTTCAATTGATCCAACCTGAAGAATCAAAAAAAAACCTCATCAATGAAGAAATGCTGGATGAGCTTGAATCTCTTTTCTCATGGCTTTCTCAACATATTGAAGTTAACTCTGTCGTCATAACAGGTCAGGATAAATACTTCTCAAAAGGTTTTGACTTGGATGAATTCATAAAGCTTCCTGAAAAACATTTCCAAAAATTATTAGAAAAATACCAAAAACTCGTCTACGTTATGTTCTTTTTACCTCAAACTATTATTGTGAATCTCCAGGGTGGTGGTGTAGGACCCGGTTTAGAGCTCGCAATGGGAGCAGATATAAGGTTAGCTTACCAAGAAAACTATTTTTCTTTTGATCACCTTAAACAAGCCCTCATCCCTTCAGGGGGAGGTATAGGTTTTTCTAAAGAAATAATTCCCAACTCCTTTATTAGAAACTGGCTTCTTTCTCCACATTCTATTGATAACCAAGCACTTAAGGGAAGTGGCTTTATTCATAACTTTTTAAATAAGGACGAAGAAGAGGGAGTCTTATCAGAGATGCTTACAAATATATCAAACCAAGCTCCTGTAGTAAGGATTCAAACAAAAAGAAGTCTATTGGAAGCGATCCTTCCTGGTTTAGATAGAGCAATTACTTTCGAAAAAAAATTCGCCTTAGCTGGATTGGCCATGAATGACTGGAAAAAGAAAATTAATAATTCCAAAAAAAGCCCCTCTCAAGAATTTGTCAAAGCGAGAGATTTAAGCCTACTTCTAAAAAAAGAGGGCCCTACTAAAAAAGAAAACCTTCAATAACAACTAAAAACGGCAGACAATCCTAATCTCGTGATTACTTAAGACATTATCGACCTTGGCAAAGTCATCAGTTATACCCAAAAGGAATCCTCCTCCTCCAGCACCGCAAAGCTTTAAATAAAAGTCATTACTGCTGAGACCCTTTTCCCATAACTCCTTAAAAAGAGGAGGTATCATTGGTCCAAAATACTCTTTTTGAAACAATGAGAGAGATTTAAAAGAGCTTAATAAATTTAAAGGATCGTTTTTACGAAAATGTCTTATACATTCATTCGTAACCGGCAAAAGCTCTTCTTCACAAACTTTATTAAACTCAGAAGTTAAGCATTTTTCTAAAAAGAGATTCACTAAGGGTTCTGTTTTGCGGGATCTTCCTGTATTTAATAGAAAAATACCTCCCTCACCTTCTCCAAATTGATTGAGAGAAAGATCAACTCTTTCAAAATCATTTTTGGCCCTAATTAAAATGGGCTGATTTAAATAACTAATGAGAGGATCTAACCCCGAACTTGATCCATGAAAAAAAGACTCCATTAAAGAAAAATAATTTCGAAGTCTGTATATCATTTTAGGGTCTTTTAAGAACTCATCTTTATTACTACTGTTAAGCGCATAACGAGAAAAAAGGGAAGCACATAAAGCTCCTGAACTACCTAACCCAAAACCTTGGGGAATCGTAGAGTCAAAAAAGAGCCCTTGTGATATATCAAAGTCAAAAGACTGAAGATCAAATTGAAAGTCGGAGATAGGATATGCTTTTTCTCTATGTAGTTTTTTGAGGTATTGAGAAAATGCTTTTAACTCTGGTTCAACTTTAGGACCATTTCCTTTTCTAAAAGTTAAAAAACCTTCGAATAAAGAGTACGGAACACATAGGGCCATAGAGTCTTTAATAATACTATATTCCCCAAAAAGAAGAATTTTAGAAACAAAAAGTTCCTTATCCATCAACACTCCAATACCTTTGGGCCAAGGTCACCCACAGAGTCTTCAATCCACCTTTCATTTTCTAAAAAGCCTTTTAAGTCGTTTTCAACAAAACGTTTTACAACAACCTTTTCACTCTTAGGGCAAAGAAGATGTATATTGGGGCCAGCATCGAGGGTAAAACAGCATTTGACTCCTGTTTTTGCCCTCATTTCTTTGATTTTTTCAATAACTGCCAAAGACCTCGGGTGCATCAAAATATAGGGGTTTTTAGAACTCATCATCAACGAATGCAAAGAAAGTGCTTCATTTTCAACAACACTTTGAAAAGCATCCCAGTCTCCTTTCAAAATAGAGTCAACAAGCTTCTTCATATTACTCTCAGCTTGAAGAACTCTTCCCTTAGCAAAAGGGTGTCCCTGCATTAAGGCATGCCCTTCCGTCGATGATACTTTTTTAGGAGCACTATCAACAATAAGAATAAAATCGCTCATTTCTTCAAAAAGGGAATCTATTCTCGTAAAAGGAGTCGCGTAGAAATTACTCCCTTTTTCATTATCATCAATTTCGTACGGGCCCCAAGATGCCCAGCCTCCATAAATCGAGCGGCAGGCACTACCCGATCCAAGCCTCGCTATTGATGACACTTCCTTAAAAAAAGTATCTCCAAGAAAGGATTCTACACCAGAGTAGGCTGCAAAGCTTCCTAAACAAAGAGCAAGAGAAGCCATCGATGATGCTGATGAAGCGATCCCAACAGAGTGTGGAAAGGTATTCTCCGAATCAAATTGGAGGTGGTAGTCTTTAAGACTTGGAATTTTCTCTTCAACTCTTTTGAGAAAAGTACTAATTTTTTTCTGAAATTGTAACTTTTTCTTTCCCTCAAAAAAAAGGTCAAAGGTGACACCCTTTCCATCAGACTTTTTTTTCCAAGAAAGTGTTGTCCTTGTCTTAGAAGAGCTAAGCGATAGGCTCAAAGAGCTATTCATAGGAAGCTGAAGTCCCTTTTTTCCCCAATATTTCACAAGGGCTATATTACTAGGAGCTTCCCAAGAAACCTTACCAATATTTAGATCTCCTTTAACGGAGCTTACATCAAAGGGAATCATTGAAGAAACTCCTCTCTATTTATAGATATGCCTACAGGTTCTTTTGAGAGCAAAGGACTCCTTTCAAGAATAATATCCCTATAGGAGAAAATGACATCATGACCTAATTTTCTTTTAAAGTATTCCTTAGTGGCAGTAGGGGATTCTTCACTTGTTACCAAAGCAAAATCTCCACCCCAAGCACCTAGAGATTTTATGGAACCCCAGAAGTCGGGGAAAGTAGTCTTTTTAATTGGCTCAAGGCCCATATAACTAGAAACGAAATCTTCATGCTCTACCAAGAGTTCTTCAAAATCATGGAGGTCATCAGCAACGGCCATCGCTTTTGTAAGAGCATTAATAACATTAATTGTATCTTTACTAGCTGAGCCTTTTTCTCGGTAATCCTTTACAGCTTGAGCTGAATCCTTTTTCGTTCCCAAATAAACAAAATAAAGGTTTTCTTTGAATGAAGGGTTAAAGTCGACAAGGCTCCATGAGGGCATTTTTCCTTTTAACTGATAAAAAATCGGTCCTTCAGCCTGAGCACAAGCGATATCATAACCCGACCCTCCAGTTGTCTCAAAAAGAAGCTTAAAAGGGTTTACATAAGCCCACTGAGCTATATTAAAGATGTGGGTGGAACTTGAACCCAACCCCCAATCCAGAGGAAAATTAGTCTTAGTTGTAACCTCGACATCAACATTTTCTCTTAAAAAATGGCTATTTTCTTTCCTGACTTCCAGAAGAAGCTCTTGAAGCCTAATCGCTTTAGAGGAGGGGTTTTCTCTCAAGCAACGAAAATGCCAAAATTCATACTCTGACTCAAACCAAATCTTTCCTTTTTCATCATAACTTTTCCAAGTTAAAGTTGGGTTGAAAGAAGGTTTATGTGAAACCATTAATTTTTGCCCAAAAATCGTTGGCAGAGCTAAAGCAACTGCTCCATCCAACACAAAGTACTCACCAGAAATAAGAAGTTTTCCGTTGCCATAGAAATTTTGAGTTTTTTTAGCTGAGTTTCTTTTATTTACCTCAGTTTCAATTCCCCTTTCCATTAGTGATATTTCCTCAAACCATTTAAGAACTCTTTAACAGCATTAAAGGAAACAACTCTATCAACAAAAAAAGCCTTAGCTTTTTCCCTCTCATCTTCACTCGCATTAAAGTGATTGAGTATATTAAATAAATGCATTTTCATATGCCCTTTTTGTATCCCTGAAGTGACTAGAGAGTTGAGAGCACCAAAGTTTTGGGCGAGACCAATCGAGGCTGCAATTTCCATCAACTTGGAAGATGATGGCTGCCCCAATATTTCAAGAGAAATTTTTGCCAATGGATGAAGCGACGTCAGTCCACCAACAGTACCCAGGGCCAAAGGAAGCTCCAAGCTAAAGGTGAATTGGCCATCCTTAACGTTAACATCACTCAACGATCTATAACGCCCATCTCTGGCAGCATAAGCATGGGCACAAGACTCTACTGCCCTAAAGTCATTCCCAGTCGCTAAAACAACAGCATCAATACCGTTCATAATACCTTTATTATGAGTTGTTGCTCTATAAACATCTGTATTAGCAATCAAGACAGCTTTCCTAAGACGCTCAGCATATGCCTCTGGACTCATCGACAATCCCAAATGGTCCAATTCTTCTATAGGACAAGAAACCTCTGACCTTACAAGACACTCAGGAGTATAATTAGAGAGAATCGACATTATGATATCAACTTTTCGCTCTTCCCCTGTAAAGGATGGAGAGGATTCGACACTCTCCTTTAACTTCGTAGCAAATGCTTCCAAAACTGAGTTAATGAAATTAGCTCCCATTGCATCACAGGTTTCAAACTTTACATGAACTTGAAAAAAGCCTTTTTCAATGGAAGTCTTATCGACAAGCTCAATCCCCTGAATTCCACCACCTCGTTGTTCCATAGAAAAAACGAGAGGTTCGACACATTTCTTTAAGTCTGGGATCAAGCCTCTAAAAAAAGACTCCAAACGAGATTTTTGACCATGCCAAAAAAAGTGAATCTGTCCCACTTTAGAGGTTGAGATAACCCTCGTTTTCATTCCGCCCCGAGACATCCAAAACTTAGCACTTTTAGCACAAGCTGCCACGACAGAGCTTTCTTCGGTAACCATGGGAACACAGTAAAGGCTATTATTAATCATTAAATTTGGAACAACACCGTAAGGAAGAAAAAAGTTCGTTATGGTATTTTCACTAAATTCATCAAATGCTCTTTGAAAAGATTCATTTTTGTGCCAGAAACTTTCAATCCTTTTCCGTATATCAAAAGAACCTTCAAAGAAAGTCTCCACTAAAAAGTCTAATTTTTGCTTCTTGGAAAACTTTGAAAAGCTAGTTATCTCTTTCAAACAAATAACCTCTTTCTATTCATTAACAAAACTAAGCCTTGACCTTCAAAAAAGCCTTCGACAAAGCAAGATTCTTCAACTCTGATTCAACATATTCCTTAAGTGATGAGTAACCCTCTCTACCCTTGACTAAAAAAGCTTTTGCTTGAGCATAGACTGATGCCCCAACGAGACTTTCCATTAAGTAGAAACCATGTAAAGAGTCTCTTACTCCACCAGATATAATAAAATTCCTACACTTCGCTTCAGGGCCGAGCTTCTCCAGGATACGATTGGCACAAATTATCATCTCATCTGCCGTATGGCCAACCTGAGAGAACTGGGAATAGCTTGCAAAGTCATTCACCTTCCCTCTCATAAGCTCTAGCTTTGTAAAATTTGTTCCACCAAACGCAGCAAAGTCAATCGCGCTAATAGGCAATTTGATAAGCTCTTCAAGGCTTCTAGGACCAAACCCTTGACCAACCTCTTTTACTATGAGGTTCTTTTCAAACACATCTAAAAGCCTTTTTATAGTTTCTAGAGGCGCTTTTTTATATCTATCACCTTCAGGTTGGAACCATTCCTGTAATGGGTTTATATGGACAATAAGACCGTCTGCATCGAGTGTTTCAACAAGATCATGAAGCTTTTTCTCTTGGCCATTCTCTATAAGCTCCTCAACCTGAGCAATTCCTAAGTTTGCATAAAAGGGGAGCTCATCACCCAAAATAGGTCTCAAATCAAAATCGCCTCTATGCTTTGAACTGCTAAGAAGCGTTCGGCAAGAACCAAGCCCCATACCTAACCCAAATTCAGCAGCAACCTTGGCCCAAACTTTGTTAAGCTTTCCAGCTTCTTTAGCTCCACCCGTCATACTCGATATCCAGAGAGGGGCTTTAACTTTCTTACCTAAAAAGACGCAAGATAAGTCAGTATTTAATGGATTTGGATGAGCTGCCAGGAGAGGCTCAAAATCAAAACGGGAGTCAACAGTTTCCTTAGGAGTCTGAGACTTAACGGCCAAATCAAGGTGGTCAGTTTTTCTCTCTTCTAAGCTTTTTGACTCAACTTCTGTTCTATTGTCCTGCACACCACACCACTCTTAGCTTTTGTTATAAAAAACCTAATTTTTTTCTTCATTCTGTTTATGAAAGAATTTTGGAAAAGACAAATATAACGAACTGATTTGGGTTTTTAAACCTATTTTATGCAAACAAATTCTATACAAATATCTGTTTTTTAATGGAGGCAAATATTGGTCTATGGCTAAATAAATTTTATTGCCTCAACTCATAAAGGACACTCAGCTCTCTTAAAGCAGAGTGAGGAAAAGGTTTAAGCCTCTTTTTTAATTTAAACTTTTGCGTTTTTGCCCCACTAGAATGAGTTCACTCACCTTATTTTTTTCGATGGCCGACGAATTCATTAATTGGAAGCGGTATTTGTTTTCAAGATAAAGATCTTTCTGATCTTTGTAGTGCTCACTAAACATATGTCCGGAATTCCCCAGAGGAAGCACGCCCCAAGAAAAGCCTGGTGTTTTAAAATCAATTAACCTTCTTGTCGATGGCCCAGAAACAATTTTAAACCCGTTGGAACAACCTTTACTGGCCAAGTTATTGATCAGTTCGTAACCACCAGAAGCACAATAAGGACCCAAATTAAAAAGGTAATTTAAAGGCTTTGCTTTACCAAGTGGATGAACATGCTCAACAGTATGTGCCTTACCCCAAGTCCAATTTTCTACACGACTACCAAAGTTTGTTGAAAGACTATTAATCGCATTTTTAAAACCCAAAAAAAGAACTTCATCTCTTTTTTCTATTTTATTATCTGAAGATTTTAAATCCCACCAAGAAGCATTATCTTGCTCTAATAACCTCTTATAAGAAAACCAATGAGAACCAAGACTACAATAAGTTTCCTTATGTTCTTCTGGAAGCTCATCAAAAAGAAGTTTTTTATTTTCTAAATTCCATTGATGATAAATCAAAGCCGCCTCACTTTTAATAGAGGAGCGAAAATTCCAATTCTTAAGTTCTTTGATTATACCTTCCTCTCTCTGAGTAAAGTCTTTTCCTTTGAGTGAAGAAAGTAATATGGGAAGAATTGATTGCGCTGTTTGAGAAAAAGATGAAGTTTGAATCTCTTTCAACTCCTCAATACTCCACTTTTCTTGTTTTCCAAGAAGAGAGTTAATCGCATCAAATCTATCAGAAGGAGACCAAAAACCCGCTATATTCTCCCCCTCTAAAGGTCTCCAGTTAGCAAGAACAATGACTCCCGACTTTGGGTTATAAGTTCTAGGGTTTTCAGATGTAGGAAAATAGGAATACTCATCCTTTCCGGAAGCGCCATCTAAAATTCTGTCTGAGTTCATTCCCTTGGGCCTGTTTGGTATTCTTCCATACACCATAGACCCAATATCTCCCTTAGAATCCGCATAAGCAATATTGAGTCCTGGAGCAGCTCCATACCCAAATGCTTTTGTAAACTCTTTCCAATTCTTGGCCCTAGCACCCCTGTAAATGCCCTCTAAAGCTAAGTTTTCAGGATGGTAAAAACTCCACTTTACGGAAATAGGTTTTCCATCCATAATCTGGTCCAAAAGAGGTCCATGAGGGGTTATTCTAACTTTCAACTTTTCAGGAGCTTCACCTTTTACCTGAATGACTTCTTCATATTCTTTAACAGGCTGCCACTCCCCTTTAAATTTAACTTTCTTACCGTCAGGAGATAGCGTTTCTTTATAAAAGTCCATATCGTCAACCTTACTCATCGTAAGGCCCCAAGCAATATGCTTGTTATGCCCCAACCCCGGAAAGGGTATTAAAGGAAGGTAATGACCATAAATTTCATGAGAAGGTGTCTTTATATGAGCTTCAAACCAAACTCCTGGTGTGGCAAAAGCAATATGTGGATCAGAAGCAAGAATTGGCTTACCACTTTTGGAACGTTTTCCTGATAAAACCCAAGCATTACTTCCTTCAAAGGCATAAAAGCCCTGCTTTAACTCTTCATGAATTCCCAATATTTTTTTAAGAGAAACCTCAGACACAGCTGCAACCTTTTTCTCATCAAATGAAGGTTCAGGTCTTAAGTTTTCAAACATATCCTTGGGTAACGTAGAAGCTAATGTGGAAAAAAGAACATCTTTTCGAAACGAAGTTGCAAAGCTATAGCCCATATAACCGCTAAAAGAAAAAGCATCATAAGGGCCAAAAGGTTTTGGCTCATAACCTAATAAATGAAACTCAATAGGAAGTGGATTTTTCTTAATATACTCATTAACACCATAGTAAAAAGCTGTTAGATAACTCCACATTTTTTTATTTCTTTTGCCTTCTCTTTCTCTCTTCTCCATCAGCTCTATCATAGCTTTTCTAAACCGAAGAGTTCTGAATTTTTTATCTACTTCTAAAGTTCTTTTTCCTAAAACTTCGCTAAGCTGTCCATTCGCCAATCTTCTTTGAATATCCATTTGAAAAAGTCTTTCACTTGCCATAACAAAGCCCAAAGCAAAGTAAGCATCTCTTTCACTATTCGATGTGATATGGGGTACACCCCACTCATCTCTCACAATCCTAACTTTGCTTTCAAGGCCCTTTAAAAACACTACACCTTCGGTAATTGGCTTAGACCTATGAAAAAGGTAATACACTGAAGAAAGGACGACAGTTGAGAGAAACAAAGTAGTGAAAAGGATTTTTTTCAACACTTCTAAAACTCCTGTTGGGAAATGCCTACTTTAAAAAACTTCTTAAAATAAACACTTTTGCAGTTAAAAGAGATAAAAGTTAAATAACGTTTATTATGTATGATGTCAAAAGGAGTCGCTTCATGAAGGGGATAAAAACAATAAAATTTATTGTTACCTGATATATGACTTAAAAGGGAAGTAAAAAGATCATGACTCCATGTTTAATATTGCACAGGAACTTATAAGGAATAAGCTAAGGTGATGAATTTTTTTTTGAGAAAGGAGCAATTACTAATATAAATTCCCTCTTCTTATTTTTTAATTTTTTAATTAGTTG
>PAZA01000059.1 GCA_002715375.1 Halobacteriovoraceae bacterium | reverse complement strand
TAATGGAAAAATTTTTTGATACTGAAAAAAAAAGTCTGACCCATCGAGTTGCTAACTTTGCAGTTTATAGACCATGGACTTCAATTATCTTAGGTTTACTCCTTCTTTTTGGACTTTCCTATGGGGGAAAAAATATAAAAGTCGATTTTTCCTACAGAGTTTGGTTTGATGAAAAAGATCAGAATCTAGTTCAGTTTGATGCTTTTGAAAGGAAGTTCGGTAATGATGACAATATGGTTATTGTTGTCGATACAAAAAATGGTGTTTTCAATAATAAAACTCTAAAAATGTTGAGGTCCTTCACTGAACAAATGTGGCTTGTTAAGCAAGTTATAAGAGTCGAGTCATTAACAAATTACCAATGGACTCACTCTAAAGGTGATGACATTATCGTAGAAGATTTTATCCCTGAAGAGGATACTTTCGAAAAAAAATTTTTAAAAGAAAGAGAAAAAATAGCTTTACAGGATGAAGTGATCCCAGGTTTCTTGGTAACGAAAGACTTAAATACAGCACTTATTTATGCTAGAATTAAACCTGTTTTTGGAAAAGGCCCGAATTATAAAGAGCTTATGGATGGGACTAGAAAACTTTTAGAAAAATTTGAAAAAGATAAAGATTACAGTTTTTACATAACTGGTTCAGGTGCAATAGGAAATACATTCAGCGAAGTAGCTCAAAGTGATTTGAGGAAAATGCTTCCTTTTTTATTTTTTTCTCTTATTCTTTTTCTCTTATTTATTTTTAAAAGAGTATCTGGTGTTCTACTTCCATTTCTTGTCATTTTTGCATCAATAATGACAACGTTTGGTGTCTCTGGCTTTTTGGGACTTAAATTAAATAACCTTACAACTATGATCCCAAACATTCTTATTGCTATTTGTATGGCCGACTCAGTTCACCTTATGGTGACTTTCTTTCAATTGAGGGGAGGAGGAATTGAAAGAAAAGAGGCTGTTTATAAGGCAATTATTAAAAATTTATTTCCAATATTTATGACTAGCTTTAGTACTTCTATTGGCTTTTTTAGCCTTATCAATACGAACTTAATACCCATTAAAAATTTAGGGCTATTAGCTGGCATTGGAACTCAGATGGGTCTTATTTTTACTTTTCTTTTAATGGCTCCACTTCTTTCTTTGGTTCCTATAAATATCAAGGCCCAAAAAATGAATAATCAAGATGAAGCAAGTAATTTGCCAAAAGAATGGAGTTTGAGAGCAATATCTTTTTATAAGAAGTTTGACGTTTTAATTATTGCTATCTTTGTATTAGTATTTGGAAGTAGCTTATATCTTGCATATAAAAATGAAGTTAATGCAAATCCTTACGATTATTTTAGTGATGATGTACCACTTAAAAAAGCCAATGACTTTGTTTTGAAGAAATTAGGAGGGACGGGTGGTCCTGAAATCGTCATTGAAAGTGGAAGTCCAGAAGGGATTAAGTCTCCAGATTTTTTGAATAAGGTTGAGAAATTACAAAGTTGGATAGACTCAAACCCTAGAGTAAATAAAACCGTTTCTGTTGTAAATATATTAAAATCTATGAACAGGTCTTTGAATGGCGGTGATCAGCAATATTATAAAATACCTGAGACAAAAAAGGGCGTTGCTGAACAGCTATTTCTATATACCATGAGCTTACCTCAAGGAATGGACATCAATAACCGTGTGACTCTAGATAACTCTGAAATAAGGCTTAGCATTTTATGGGATCTCTTGGACTCAAAAACAAGTTTAGAAACTATTGAAAAAATTGAAAAAAAAGCAAATGAAATTGGACTTAAAGCTTATGCTACTGGAAAATTACCTCTTTATCAAAGAATGGATGGTTATGTTGTTAAGACATTTTTTTCTTCTATTACGATGGCTTTAATACTAGTAACGGTTTTATTAATAGTTATTTTTAAATCATTTAAGTTCGGACTTCTTAGTTTAATACCAAATGTATACCCTCTCGTTTTGGGTGCTGGTGCTATGCAGCTGATGGGAAAAAATATTGATTTAGGAACTGCCCTTGTGACGAGTGTCTGCCTGGGTATTGCTGTTGATGATACGATTCATTTTTTAACTAATTTAAATAGAAGGTTAAAAAAATCAAATGATTTAGAGTATTGTTTGGCTCAGGTTTTAACCTTCACAGGACCTGCTCTTATCTTTACAACTATAATTCTCGTTGCTGGTTTTGGTGTTTTAGCTTTTGCTGATTTTGTTCCCAATTATAACTTTGGTGTTCTCTCTGTACTTGTATTGATCACAGCTCTTATAACCGACTTGGTTTTACTTCCAGCGGTTTTAATTAGATTAGACAAAAATAAAAAAGGAAGAAAAGCATAATGTACTTATAATATTGAGCCTCATACAATTTATAAAATTAGCTTCTAACTCATTTTTTAAACATAAATAAAACCAATAACTAAAATAGATGAGAGTCGGTAACATAAACAGAGGAAATATATAAAAGGTTTGAAAGTTTTGATTATTAAACTGATAGTAAAAAAGAAGAAGAACTCCTATTAAAAAGTTAATGGCACTAAAAATAAAGGTACCTTTTATGCCTAATTTTAGGCTTAACGTCTCATCTCCTCTTTCCTGATCTTCCTTATGTTGGAAAATTTGTGTCATAGGATAGGCTCCTCCAAAGAGAAACGCTGTCGAAAGAGCCGCTGCCAACTGTTGTTTTAAAGCGATTGTCCATGAAGGTGAAAATGAAAGGAAGATAGCAAGGTAAATAAAAGGTCCTTGGAAAATTGACACAGTTAGCCAACTTAATAAAGGTCTTTTTTTTAGCCTAATTTTTGGGTGGCTATAGGCTTTGGAAAGAAGGGAGCAAGTCAAAATGGCCATAAAAAATAAATGACCAATAAAAAATAATGATAGGGAAATGGCCAAGAAATCAAAAAAGTAAGATGTTAATAAAACTTCTCTAGTTATTTTTGGAGGTTTTTCTATACCTCCAATGCTTTGAGAGTCATTATCATAATAACTGTTATAGGCTTGGCTTGCAGGATATAAAAATAGGTGCAGAATAATAAAAATTAGAAAAAGTTTTCCATGATTATCATTAGAGTTTAATTCTGAACAAGCAAAAAAGAAGACTGGAGAAAGGCATAGGGAATAAGGAATTCTCAAATGGATCCATGTTGATTTTGAGAGTAGCAGGTACTTTTTATAATGTCTTTTATTCTTTAATAGCATGGCCTAAATAACCTATTTTTAAAGAATTTTTAAAAGTAAAAGAAAAGTTTGAAGGAACCTTTCTTTTAAAAATGAATTTAAAGAACGAAGGGTGCAAGATTTTAGGACCGACACCTTGAAATTCTTTTATTTTGAGATATTGTTTATTGCAATAATTTTGAACTTCTTCTGGCTTCAAGAAAAGGTGATAGACATGGAGGTTTTGAGGCGTTTTTTTCAAAATAAGTTCGACACCTTTGATAATGAGAAGCCATGAAAGAAAGTTTCGGTTGAAAGTATAGAAAAAAAATGATCCTCCAGGTTTTAGGACTCGGGAAGCCTCCTTAATCACTTTTTCTGGGTTGTCGACATGTTCTAAAAAGTCCATTGCACAAACAAAATCGAAACTGTTTTCGAGGAAAGGAAGATCATAAGCATCTCCTTTTAAGTAATGAACCTTTTTTGTCGTATCATATTGTTTTGCGATGTGGATGGCATCCTCTGAAATGTCAAGGCCAGTAACTTGAACCCCTTTTTTTATAAGAGAATTTGAAAGAAAGCCTCCGCCACATCCAATATCTAAAAGTTTAGATTTACCTTGCTTCATTCCCTGGGATATCATTTGTTTTAGGATCCATGGGTTCCTAAAGCGGGCTTCGGCTCTTAGGAGAGCTATTGGATCATCATCTGCCTCATACCATTTGTGACCAAGTTGGTTGTAAATAGAGTTATTAACCTCGGGTTTTTTCATAGGTTTTTATACCTTTTTAAATAGGCTTCCATGAATTGAAATACCTGGCCCAAAGGCGAGGGATATAATGAGAGACCCCTTTGGGACCTCATTGGAGTGAAGCATTTTCTCCCAAATATGTGGTAGCGTGGCTGAACTCATGTTTCCGTACCGATGAAGAACTCTAGTAGAGTGTGAAATTTGCCATTGTTGGAGTTTGAGAGTCTCTTGCAAGTCGCTAATAATTTTGGGCCCACCTGGGTGTATAGCAAAAAAAGCTTCCTTTGAAATAGACTCAAAGTCATAATTTTCTTTTGTAAGCCACTCTCTCAAAAAGTAGGGTAGGTGCTCTGTAATTTTTTTGGGAACTAAAGGAGAAAGGCTCATAGTAAAGCCATTTGCTCCAGGGGACCAAGACATATCTTTACTGCTATCAGGAATAATCATTTCTCTGTCAGATATAATTTGAAGTCCTTCAATTGATTTTTCAGGCAAGCTTACAAAATATCCAATATGACCATCTGAAAAAAGGCTTTGGATAACCAATTGCTCAGGAGAAGAGTTCCATGGGCTAAAGTGGAGTGTACACAACTCATTATGCTTAATAAGAGTATTACCACCATTATCTTTGATTAGGGCTTTCGCTATTCGAATAGCAGGAATAGAGGCATAGCATCCCATATGGTAGAGGTGAGTTACTTTGCAGTTTTTTCCCCACTCTTGTTGTTGCACCCAATTTTGTGCAGGGCTGGGTGATAAATATCCTGTACATGTTACGTGGAGAAGGTTGGTCGGGGTTAATTTAATTGCCAGGGGAGATAGAAAAAGCTTTTTAAAGGCAGAAGAAACTTTTTCATTATAAAAATTCATTCTTTCGTTGATACTCGTTTTTTTTAGGCTATCTAGATGGAATAGGTTCATTTGATTCCATCTCTGATGGGTGAAATCCTCTATTTCAGTCCCTCTGGTAGCGATTTTATTTTCAGAGCACCCGTAGTGAGTATACCGCCTTTTAAGGTGAAGTGCTTTTGGAGAACCGAGTTCATCTTTTTCAACTAGTGAGTGAGCTTTACTAAGCCAATCAATAGATTCGATCTGCTTTAATACGAATTCAGGACGTATTATTTGAAACTGATGAATGGTTGGTTTAATATGTGAAGGCATATTAAATCTAATTAAATCTTATTATTTTGGTGAATAAAAGGGAACGTGTGTCAATATCAAGAAAAATAATTTTTATTATTATTCCTTTTATTCTTCAATTTAACTCTTACTCTAATGAGCATTTAAAGACACTTTTGATGAAAGCAGACTTTTTTAAAAAGGATGAGGCTGAGCTTACCAAAAGTAATATTGTTTTTAAATTTGAAAGATGGGAGGTCAAAAAAAAGGGAAAGAAAAGATTATTTGTGAGTTATTTTAAAAATAAAGAAGGAAAAGTCATTGCAGAAGAGAGGCTCTTGTTAGAAGGAAAGAAGCTTATTAGATATGAGTTAGATCAATTACAAGTAAATGAACATGCACATTTTGTTTTAAAAGAAGATGGGTATTTGGAAATGCAATATAGAAAGGGTAAAGAAGATGAACATAGTAAATTAAAATGGGAAGAAAACTTTATCCTTCCACCAATGATTCTCGACTATGTAAAAGAGAATTACTCTGAGTTCAATAAGGGACCGAAAGAAGTTGAACTTGTCGTCCCCCATCTGCAAAAGAATATTTCATTTACATTTTTTTTGAAAGAGAAAAAAGAATCTAAGTGTTTTAAAGACGCATTCCTTTGTATCCTTTTTAAGCCTTCTAATTTTTTTATAGGATTATTTACTGAGTCACTTCATCTATCATTCGATAAAAAACTTCGATTAATCAAGGCAAGTGGCCCAACACTTCTTTACTGGGATAATAGAAAAAAAGACTCTTTGCGACCTTTCTCTGGTGACTCATACTTCAATTATAAAAAAACAAATACAAAGTGAATTTAGACTTCTATAAAAAAATAGCCTTTGTTAATTATTTCTTGGATTCACTTGAAAAGAGTTCAAATTATACTTTAGATCTGTAAACGAATTTTTTGTAAAATGAACTTGGAAATATTTTCTATATCATCTCTTTGAAAGTAAGGTAATGATCTCAACGTATTGTAATGTGGAGGGAAGCTTTCTAAAATATAAGGCTCTATAAAATCATCTTTTCCACAAAAAGCTAGTATACCTTCGATGTTGGCATCATCAATAGTTTTAATAAGGTCTTCTTGTTCATTAAACGTAATAATTTTTGGAAGAGGAGTTTTTTTATGACCTTCAACAATTATAAAATCAAAGCATTCGAATACCCTTTTTATTATTTCATTAGAGATTAACCCATTTCCTAAAAAGCAAAACTCAGATTCATTGGATATAAAAACTGTATCGGCACCAGACTTTCTTGCCTTGTAAGTATCTTTTCCAGGCTTATCCATTTGAAAATTATGAGCATCATGTTTTATATAGCCTATCCTATAATTTGAGTTTAGCTCGTCTATAATTGAGCATATTAAGGTCGTTTTCCCTGATCCGCTGTGGCCACAAAAAGAAATTTCTTTATGGTGGTATAAGTACATATTATTCATTCTTTACATTCCTAAGACTAAAAAATGTTCAAAAAAAAACAGACAAAAACTGTAAGAAAAAACGATTATAACCGATTAGTTTGTCATGAAAAGAGAAATTGTCCTTGTTACGGGGGCCACAGGTCATTTAGGAAGCAATGTTATTAGGGAGTTAGTAAAGAAGAACTATATCGTACGCGCACTTCTTTATCCAGGTTGCTCAATAGGTCAAAGGTCTTTAAAAGAGCTAGATGTGGATATTTTTTCAGGAGATATATTAGATATAAGTTCTATAGAAAAGGCTTTTGATGGTGCAGATTACGTAGTTCATTTGGCAGGCATTATTTCAATTGATGGTGATAAAGATGGATTAGTTACCAAAATAAACCGAGATGGAACTGCTAATGTGGCGGATATGTGCCTTAAGAAAAAAGTGGGAAGACTTATTCATATGAGTTCTATACATGTGTATGATTTTTTAGATTACAGAAAGCCAATTAGCGAAGAATCGAATTTTTCTAGTAGGGATTGGCATGGATATTATGCTCACTCAAAGGTACTAGCAGAAGAGGAAGTTAGAAAAAGAATAGATAAAGGCCTTAATGCTATTATTCTAAACCCAAGTGGAATTATTGGTCCAAATGATTTCGAACCATCGAGAATGGGAAAGTTTTTTCTAGATATTTTTTATAATAGATATCCAACGGTTATTGTTGGTGGATTTCATTATGTTGATGCAAGAGATGTTGGAGAAACGATCATAAAATCTTTTTCAAAGGGAAGAGTTGGTGAGTCTTATATTCTTAGCGAGAACTTTTATTCAATAAAAAAAATATATGAGATGTGTCATGAGATAACAGGGCTTAACGTCCCAAAAATTGAATTGCCACTCGCTGTAGCTCATTTAGGAATTCCTTTTGATCAATTGAAAGCAAAATTGCTAAGAAAAGAACCATTAGTAACAAGAGAGTCTCTTGTTACCTTGAAGGCAATGACAGAATTAGATAACACAAAAGCGATTAAAGAATTAAGTTTTAAACCAAGAAAATTTGAGAAAACTCTAAGGGATATTTATATTTGGTTTATTAAAAATAATTACATTGATTTAAAAAATGAAACCGGGTTAATTAGAGAGAGATGTGATGTTCTTATAAGTCAAGAAGATGAAATTTATTTGAAAGCTTCTTAGATATATTTCGAAAAAAAATAAAGTTATATCGAACATGCCACGTTAGACCTATCCAATATAACTTTATAAAAGTAAAGAATAAAAAAGAAACTATTTCTTTTCAACAATCCTTTCAACAATAGTTTTTACTTTATCTGGTTGGAAAGGTTTTACAACCCAAGCTTTAACCACGCCAGTTTCTTTGGCCTTTTGTGCGAACTTGGATGGAGATCCTGAGCTGCCCATATATGATTCGGTAGTACACATGACTGTTGGAATAAGTTTAAGGCTTTCATCTTGACTTTGTTTGTCAATAAACTCGATCCCATTCATTTCTGGCATGTTTACATCACAAATAATAAGATCATAGTCTTGGTTCTCTTTTAACCTTTCAAGGGCCTCAAAGCCATTACCAGCTTCTACACAAACATGATTACAAGTCTCTAAAAAGGTTCTTAATTTCATTCTAGTTGATTGAGAATCATCAATAATGAGTATTTTACCCATGTCAGCTCCCTAAAATATAAAAAAGTAAAGTAAAGCTTCCTTTGATTATTAGGGAAAAAAAATAAATTGTAAGAGGGAAAAAAAAATACTCTAAAGTTTTAGTCAAAATTATAAATATCGTATTAATTAAGTTTTGTTTATTTCTTGGGAATCAGATTAAGAGAATTAATGTTTTGATCAATTATACCGAGAAGTCCTTGGTGAATCTAAAAATTTTATTTTGAAGTGGAAAAAAAATGAATAAAGTATTTAGACTTATTTTTTTAATTTTTATTTTAAGCTTTAGCACTTTTTCAAATTCGAAAGAATGTGATTCTTGTTCGATCAAAGTTGACTCTCTTGAGAAGCCCTTTTCTTTAGCAGGTAATTGGCTTTTTACAAGAGATGATAATCCTTCAAACAAAAATCTTGGAATAAGTACAGATTCTTGGAAAAAAATAAAGACTCCAGGTGGATGGAAGCCTGCTTATAAAGATGGAAAAATTTATGAGGTGGGTTGGTATAGAGGTAACTTTGAGTTTGCTGATAATTTAATAGGTCAAGAAGTCGTTTTTCTTGTTGATACATATATGGGCGAAATGAATGTTTACTTAGACGAAAAAGAGATATATTCAAGAGGAAGTAGGAATGCTTACGAAAGATTTTACTCAGTACAGGCTATTCCCATTAGATTTAAAGTGACGAAGAGGAACCACCTCATTGCTTTCAGAGTTGATACAATTTTAATGACTGGTGTTTATCAAAGACCATTCGAGTTAAGAAAATTTAATAAGAAAGACCTAAATCTTGCTTTTTGGCATGTATATGGTGGAGAATTTCGTGGTTATTTTGGGATCATTCTAGCTGCTGCTGGAATTTTCTTTCTTATTGTTTACTTTAGAACAAAGAATGATTTCTATTTTCTTCCAGGAATGGTTGGTCTAGGTACCTTTCCTTTTCTAATTTTTCCTATTGATATTGTCCAAAAGTTTTTTGAACCCAGACAAACTTTTATTCTTCATTATGTTGGTATAGCTATTACACTATTGATGCATTATAAATACACTCAGTTTTTTGCTCGACTCCATAAGTTTTGGGAGAGCTTTTATACGTTTGTCCTAACAATCATTGCTGTTTTATTTATTTATCTTTCTATAAACTATCATGGAAAACTATTTGACGTAAATCGTACCATTTTATTTGCTATTGTTCTCGTCATTACATTCAAGATGATTTATTTGACTTTTAAAGCAATGAGAGCAGGTAAAAAAGGTGGGACGATATTTTTCTGTGGAGAGACATTTCTGGTTATAACTGTTTTGAATGATTTAATGAACTCTAGGGGACTCCTTCCAACCGTAGGAACTGTTTATTTGGGTATGGGAGTATCAACTTTTGCCATCGTTATTATCGCAATTAATAATTACACAAATACTTACATACAAAATCAAAACCTTTTAGTTGATTTAAAAGCATTAAATGATGGATTAGAGGAAAAAGTTAAAGAAAGGACTAGAGAGTTAGCTGAAAAAAATGAAGATATAAATACGATGCTCCATAATCTACCTCAGGGGGTCCTCACTGTCGTTAAAGGTAATATTATACATAAAGAATACTCTTCTTACTTAGAAGATATTTTTGAAACTAAGGAGATTGCGAATAAGAATGCCATTGAGTTTCTCTTTGGTAATTCAACGCTAAGTAATGATCAAATTTCCCAAGTTAAAACGACTGTAGAAAACTTCATAGGTGAAGATATGCTTAACTATGAAGTTAACGAAGAACTTCTCATAAAAGAAATCTGTATTAAAAATCCGACCTCTGGGTCTGAAAAATATTTAGAGTTATTATGGTCTCCAATCCATTCTGTGGATGATGAAGATACTTTAGAAAAAATACTTGTATGTATTAGGGATATAACTAAGATAAAAGCCCTTACAGCTGAAAGCGAAGAACAGAAGAAAAAAATAGAAATGATTAGTCAAATACTTAAAGTTTTACCAGATGATTTTGGGGAATTCATAGGATCGGCCAATAAATATATAAAAGAGAATACGGAATTAATAAAAGAAAAAGGTGAATTACCACCTATTGGAGTTATGGAGCAATTATTTAGAAATATGCATACAATAAAAGGAAATGCTAGAACTCATGACTTCGTTTATGTCTCAAATGCTGCTCACGAAGCGGAGCAAGAATATGATCAGCTTAGAAAGGGTCTTAAGAAAGACTGGGATCCTAGTTTACTTATTCTCCATTTAGAAGAATTGGAAGATGCATTAAAAATTTATGAAGATGTTCATGATAATGTTTTGGGTAGGGGAAAAGAAGGATCAAATGAAACATCATCTGGAAGTGGTAAAATAAAAGAGGATATTAATGAAATTTTAAACTTAGTTAATACTGTTAACTTGAACGATCCGAGTAAAATTCGAGAAGATTTAAAAACTGTTTCTAACAGGCTTTTTCATTTAGCGGCAGTAAACCTTGAAAGTATTTTATCAAATCTAATTAAGTCACTTGATTCTTTAGCTGAAGATTTAGAGAAAGAAGTACCCGAAGTGGCCATTGATGATGATGGAGTCTTGTTTAATTATGAAAAATCATCTGCATTAAAGGATATTTTTACACATATAATTAGAAACTCAATAGATCATGGAATAGAAACCCCACAAGAAAGGGAGAAAAAGGGTAAAAGCTCTAAAGGAAAAATTACCATAAAGGCTTTTGAAGAGGAAGGGTTTAACAAAATAACTATTGCAGATGATGGTCAGGGCCTCAATATTAAGAAAATTAAGGAAAAGGCCATAGAATCAGGTAAACTAAAAAGTGGTGATGATGTGGATCCACAAACCCTGGCAAATATGGTTTTCTTGTCTGGTGTTTCTACAGCAAAAGAAGTTACAGATGTCTCCGGCCGTGGTGTAGGAATGGATGCGGTAAAGTCCTTCCTTAAAAATATGGGTGGTGATATTGAAATTAATTTTTTAAATGAGCAGAGTAGTAATGGGGATATGATTTCTTTCTGTTGGGTTATCAAAATTCCTAAAGATTTGTCTAATCAAAGTATTTTGCATTCAGAACCTGCTTGATTTTAATAATTATAAATATTAAAATTCCTCAATCTTATCCTCAAAAATGATCCTAGTAGGTAATAGGAATGTATGATTTTATAATTATCGGAGCTGGTTATGGTGGTTTGACAGCTGCATCTCTATTAGCAAGATCAAATAAAAAAGTCTTAATCCTGGAATCACATTACTCTATAGGTGGTTGTGCCGGCTTTTATAAAAGAGAAGGTTTATTATACGATGTTGGGGCAACAACATTGTCTGGTTTTGATTATGGTGGTCCACTTGATAGAATTGAAAAAACATTAAATTTCAAGCTTAAAAAAAAGAGAATTGATCCAGGGATGGTTATATGTTTTAAAGGAAAAAGAATACTCCGCTACAGAAATTTTGATAAATGGATTAATGAATTAAATAGACACTTTCCTGGTATAAATCATGAGAAAATATGGAGTCGTATCGAAAAAGTTAGTGAGGATGCTTGGGGTATGTTGTCAGAAGTCCCTCTTTTCCCTCCTGCAGGGTTTAAAGACCTATTTTCTTTTGTTAACAAGAATATAGGTAATTATTTAAAGTTGTTTCCAGGTCTTCTCATTAGCTTCAAAAAGAGTCTTCCATCTGATGCTAGGGACCACGAGGACTATATTAGTTTTTTAGATCAAATCTTAATGATTACGGCCCAAGAAAAATCTGACAACGTGCCCTACTTATTAGCTGCACTGGGGCTTAATTATCCAAAGGATACTTTTTACTCTTATGGTGGGATGACTTCAATGGCCCATGAAATTGAAAAAAAAATGAAAGAGTATCAAGGAGAGTTAAAAAAGAGGAGAAAAGTTTACAGTATAGAAAAAACAGAATTAGGTACATTTCGTGTTGAGGCCAAATTTAATAAGCAAATTGAAGTTTACGAAAGCAAAAATATAGTTAGTAGTATTCCAATTTGGAGCTTTTCAAAAATTTGTAGCGGTTCTTTTAAATATAAAATGGATAAGGTGTCAAAAAAATATAATAAAAGTTGGGGGGCAATGACTTACTACTTTTCAGTTAAATTTGTTGATGAACTAGATTCACTATATTATCAAGTTCACTCAGATGAGTTAAAAAAATTCATTGATTCTGAGTCATTATTTTTTAGTTTTTCTGAAAGAGATGACCAAAGTAGAAGTAAAAATGGATTTCAAGTTGTAACTGTCTCAACACATATCTCAATCGAACTTTTTAAAAAGCATAACTTTTACCAAGATGATAAGGAAAAGATAAAAAAGTTTGAAACCATTGTATTGAGTTCTTTTAAGGAACATTTTAACAAATTTAAAATATTGGAAATAGGGAAAGGGGAAGTAGGCACCCCAGCTACTTTTGAAAAGTATACCAGTAGGTTCGAAGGAAGGGTTGGCGGAGTACCACATATTCTAGATTATTATCCCTTTTCATATCCAAAAAATGTTACACCTGATCCAAATATTTTTCTTGCAGGAGATACAGTTTTTCCAGGGCAAGGTGTTGTAGGAGTTATTTCGGGCGCATTTTCCCTTGTTCATAGGATTTTAAAAAATGAGGAATCTTGAAGGTCATAAATACCTTGAGTCACGGTATTTAAATTGTGGTCTTTAATCTCTGAAACTTCTAATTAAATTGTCTTTTTCTTTCCATTTTTGATACATCCAACTCTTAATTTGATGAGGAGGAGTTTCTTTTTTTATTGTTAATTTTCTTATATAAACATAAACGTGAGAGATATTTCCACTTAATAAATCCCAAAAACTAATTTTTGTTTTTGGATACAGAAGAGTTATGTCTACAATGTTTTCATATTCGATGTCAGTTTTAAGAAGAGTTGTTAGAGCACCAATTTTGGGTTTTAAAAGATATTTAAATGGTGATTCTTGTTGCTTCTTTTTTATTTTAGTAAACCTGGTTCCTTCAGGGTAAATAAAAAAAGATATTGGTCTATTCCCTAAATTTTTTGTATTTTCGATAATTTTTTTCTTATCTTTTTCTAACTTATTTCTGCTCAATAAAGGAAAGTTATAGGCCCAACTTATGAATCCCACAAAGGGGATATACTTAACTTCTTTTTTCGATAGAAAGCGGAAGGGAGGAATAATTTGGTTCATTACGCCTTGTGTTATGAACGTGTCGGACCAAGAAACATGATTCGAAATAACCAAATAGTTCTTGGAGTACTCTAGTCTTGTATCCCCTTGAACAATAATATAAACCTTTAGAACTTTTTTGAAAATCTCAGTATTTATTGCGACAGCTAGTTGATAGACCCTGTCAAGAACTCTTTCCAAGGTTTCACTTTTATGAACGGCTTTAGCTGCAGCTAAAAAAATTAAAAGAGTCGTCCAGAAAAACATATTAATAAAAATTAATAATGCCACTGGCGGTCCTACAAATACTTTTCTGATTATTTTGAGCATTTTAGTCTTTTACTTGGGTCGTGTAAGTTTTGTTAAACAGTTTCCAAAAGGATACCGAAAATTTAACGTAGGGGAAACTTATTATATGAACTTTAGGACTAACCTATTACTTTTAATTATCCTTTGTTTAGGGTCTGGCAATTTGATTGCTAGGCAAAAAGTAACTCTTTTAGATGGTAAAGATATTTATGATGTGGGTTATGATATTTCAATATTTGAAGATTCTTCAAATAAACTGACTATAAATGATATTAGTAAAAATGAGTATAGCTCCCAGTTTAAATCAAATAAAACCAAGATTCCTAACATCGGTATTTCAAGATCATCTTTTTGGGTCAAAATAAATATAGAAAATAAGAATCACCCATCTAGTGTCTGGCTTTTGGCGTTCGAGCAAGTTTGGTGTGATTACGTTGAGCTTTATAAAAAAAAATTAGGTGAATGGAAAAGTATTAAAACGGGCGATCGAAGGATTTTTTCAACAAGAGACGTAAAAAATAGGAATTTCGTTTTTAAAATTAGACCAAAAAAAGAAACGACATATTATCTTAAGATTAAGTCTGATGATGGAGTTCAAATTCCACTTAAAATTTATTCACCCATTGCCTTTTCGGAGCAAGAAAACTTTAAAATGGCAGGGTTTGGATTCTTTTACGGAATTATGTTTGTCATGATTATTTACAACCTTTTCGTCTTTTTATCCACAAGAAGTTTGAGTTATCTCTATTATGTTTTATATATAGCTTCATATACACTTCTTAATATGGCATCTAATGGTCTAGGTTTTCAATTTTTATACCCAGAATGGGTTTGGTTTCAAAATGAAGGATTTCTTTTGAGAGCATCTTTGATCGCTCTATCTCTTATCTTTTTTACAGTGAACTATTTAGGCGTTAGTCGATCTACGCCAAAGATATATAGGTTTTTTATAATTTTATCTTATTTATCGATTGGATTTCTAATTGGATCATTTTTTCCTTTTTATAAATACTTATTAACAACATTTTATATATTTTTAGTTGTAGGTTTCTCTTTCTTTATTTTTGTAGGAAGCTATAAATTAAGATTAGAATATAGGCCGGCTAAATATTACCTTTTGGCTTTTATTTTTTTAACAGGAGGAGGAATCCTTCAAATCGCTCAAATGAATGGATTTTTACCACCATGGTTTATTTTTTCTAATGCTTTTCAAATTGGTGGTGTTTTTGAAGTTATTCTTCTTTCACTAGGACTTGCTGATATTATTAACGGCCTTCTGGAGGATAATTTGAAGGCAAATAAGTTACTAGAAGATGCTAATAATAATTTAGAAGATCAAGTTAAAGAGAGGACAAAAGAACTTTCGATTGCCTTAAGTGATATTTCAAATTTATTAGACAATATGAGACAAGCAGTTTTTACAATATCGAATGAAGGAATTATTCAAAAACCAATTTCAAAATACTCAGAAAATATTTTTGGTAAAAATATAGTTGGAGACGATGTATTTAATAATGTATTTTTTTCAATCGATAAAAACTCAGAGCTTTATTCTACTATGAAATTTTCTTTGGGGATATTATTTGGTTCTGATGACTTACAATGGGAAATGTTTAAAGACCATTTTCCAAAAAGAATTATTTATAATTCAGAAAATGTAGAGGATCAGAAGATATTAAAAGTAGCATATAATCCTCTTTTTGATGGCAAAGGTTTAATCCAAAGCATTATGTTTGTTGTTGAGGATATAACGGAAATTGAAAAACTTGAACAAGAAGTTGAGGAACAAAAGAAAAGCTCAACTAAAAATATACAAATTCTCCAAGAGCTTGCATTAAATAAAAAAGAGGACCTAAGTGAGTTCTTTAGCACTACAAATAAAATGACTATGGACTCTATTTTCATTGCTAAAAAAATAAGAAGCCAAGTTGAAAGTTCAAAAAAAATTACAGAATTACCTGTTTTATTTAGACAGCTTCACACGATTAAAGGTAATGCTAGAGTTTATGGTTTAAGTTATATCTCATCAAGTGCTCATAAAATTGAAACTATTCTTTCTAAGTTTATTACTGATAGTTATAACGAGGACTATGGTATAGAAAAGATTCATGATTATGATTCTACTAACTTATTAATTCAAGAATTATATGCCTTTCAGGGACAAGTCAGCCAATATGTAAAAGCTGCTAAAGATGTTTTTTCTTTAGAGTTTAAAGAAGATCTTAAATTTAAGACACAATTACATGAACTTTTAAAGAGTCTAGAGTATTGGATATCAAAATTATCAACTCGCTCAGACTCAAATATAGAACCCTATAATAATTTTTATAAGGAAACTATTCAGTCAATAAAAAATAATAATCATCGATTTGAAATTATCGAAGATATGGAGAATGTAAGTCATTCTATGAAAGGACTTGCAAGAGGTATCGATGAAAAAGAACTTTCTCAAGAGATTCATCTCTTGGAAAGTGGAATATCCTACTTAAAGGAGAATGAAGATTATTCTGGCCAACAATATCAAGAATATTTCATAGATCCTTTAAATGAAATAAGAAAGATATGTAAAGATATCTTTGTTAAATCATCCCAATTTAAAAACTTGGAGTTGAATCCAGATTTTTGGCCCAATTTGCTTAAGGATATTATTTTAATTACAAAAAAATTAATTAATAAAGATTATTCTGATAATAAGGACATTATTCAAGACGTTTATCATATCCACTCCAATACACTAATCATTAAAATGGATTTTTTTCCTTCTTTATTTAGATATATTTATGACTTAATTGAAACCGATATAATGGATCAAGAAGTAAAGCACGAAAGGATTATTTTTATTCTCAATGAGATTTGGCAATTTATTATTATACTTATACAGCTCGATCTTTATAAGAATGTTACACCAGGTAAGAGAGTTTTTTTTCTTGAAAGTTTTTTAAATAAAAAAACGTTCGATCCTTATGCCTCTAGATTTGATAAAACGATTATTTGGCAAACTTTTGAGTCTTTGAAAAAGAATGGTCTAGAGGGAGAATCCTTATTTGATACTATATCTAAAGTTCTACAGATTGATCATCAATCTGTTGTGCATTTAATTTTTGATGATCAAGAATTTAAAAATTTTATTAATGAAGTTTACTATGAATTGTTTAGATTTGATCATGTTGAAGCATTTGATAAAATTGAGAGACTTTTTTCACTTGGAAATTATACTTTTGTAAATAATCTCAAGGAGTTTGTCTTGAATAAAGATTTTTCTTGGCATCTCTACTCTAAAAATCTTGATTTACTTAAGCTCCTTAAAAATTATATAGATATTGAAGACTACAATGCGTCTGATCTTAAACCTAAGGTACATGAAATATTGGTAGAGAATTATGAATATGTAAAAAATTCCATTTTAAATATTCCTATACTTAAAAAAGAAAAGGATATTTTAAATGAAATGTTCCAAAAATTACTTTATATCCCAGTCAAATTTTCTTTATTCAGATATCAAAAAGTTGTAAAAGAAATTTCTGAAAACTTGGAAAAAAAGATTAAGTTTTCTTTAGTTGGTGAGGAATGTTCTTTAGATAGAGATTCTTTAAATATTCTCCAAGAAGCCATCGTTCACCTTGTTAGAAATGCTATAGATCATGGAATTGAAAAACCAAATGATAGGTTAACGAAGGGTAAAAATGAAGTAGGTCTTCTTGAAATTTTATGTCAACAGCTAGATGATGATAATATTTCTATAACAATTAAAGATGATGGTGGAGGAATAGATATTAATCAAATTTCTGAAAAAGGGGTTAAACTAGGACTTGTGAAGGAAGATGAAGTTGAAGGAATGAGCTCCGATGAGAAACTAAATCTAATCTTTCTTCCTAATTTTAGCACAAAAGAAAGTGTTTCTGAAATTTCAGGTAGAGGGATTGGAATGGATGTTGTTAAAAAATCACTAAATTTATTAGAAGCAGATTTAAATATTAAGACTTCTATAGATGAGGGAACCTCTTTTCGCTTAACTTTTAGTACTAAATCTCGAGAGAAGCTCCTTTAGGCTTTTTAAAACTATGGGGCTAATCTAGAGACTTCCCAAGATTCAGTTCCTTTTTTTTCAAATAGAAACCTGTCATTCAATCTATGCTCTCCGTAAATGAAGAATTCTATTTCATGAGGTATTACTGAGTACCCTGTCCAATGATTCGGGACTGGAATGCTTTTTCCTTCGAAGTTTTGTAAACATTGCTCAAAGCTTTTTATGAGTTCATCTCTACTTTCAAGTTTTTGGCCCTGTCTGGAAACATAAGTCGCAGCTTGGCTTAACCTTGGTCTTTTTGAGCAATAATCTTTAACGAGTTCTCTGTTCATTTCTTCAACTTTTCCAGAGATTCGAACTTGTTTTCCACTCTTATGCCAGTAAAAGGCCATAGCAGCAAAAGGGTTTTCAGATAGGCACTTTGATTTGGAGCTTGTTCTGTTTGTAAAAAAAGCAAACTTACCGTTTTCCAGCCCTTTAAAGAGTAGGAACCTTACAGATGGAACTCCTTGACTTGTTGCTGTTGCCAAAGAGAATGCAGAAGGGTTTTCTTCTTTAGTCAAAGCCTCTTCAAACCAATTTTGAAAACTCTTGAAAGGGCAATGATCAATGGAATAACATTTAAGCTCTTTAATTGTTGGCATAATTAATTTCACGCTTTTTTTCTAGTTCAATTATGATTATTAAATATAGGAGTATTCAACACCTAGCCCTTTATCGTTAAGCTTACAAAGTATTGGCTTTCCTGTGGGTATTTCTAATTCTAGGATTTTTTCATCCGAAATAGAAAAAAGGTGTTTTAAGAGCGCTCTAAGACTATTGCCATGAGCACTTATGAGTACTTTTTTACCACTTCTAATTTCTTTTAAAATATTATCTTTCCAAAAAGGGATCACTCTTTTACAGGTATCTTCCAAGCTTTCTCC
Organism: Halobacteriovoraceae bacterium; assembly: GCA_002715375.1. Lineage (GTDB taxonomy): Bacteria > Bdellovibrionota > Bacteriovoracia > Bacteriovoracales > Bacteriovoracaceae > UBA7317. The sequence continues at coordinate 5,022 of PAZA01000059.1, read as the reverse complement.
TAGTACTTTAGGAATATCTGCTCCCCAGCTTTCGGGTATTTGAATCTCTTCTTCATTTAGTTGGGGAGGTTTTGTAGAAAAAGACCTTCTCCAAATTTTGACTTGTTCGGCACCGTGGATTTCAGCAGTTTCCTTTTTGTTTTTACCTTGTAAAGCTCCATAGTGCCTTTCATTGAGTTGCCAACTTTTTGTTAATGAGAGCTGATTCTTTTCTAAAATATCAAGGATTAGTTCTGCTGTTTGAATACTTCGCTTAAGTACTGATGTGTAGACGTAGTCTATCTCTATATCATTCTTTTTTAAAACCTTGGCAGCTTCTTTCGCCTCTAGAACTCCATTTTCTGATAAATCAACGTCGACCCATCCTGTAAAGCGGTTTTCAAGGTTCCATCGACTCTGACCATGTCTTATTAAAATAAGGTTATCCAAGTTAGGCTCCTTTCTTATATGTTTTATCTTAAGGTTTATAATGCTTTGGTTGAGAAGTTATCATTCTTAAAATGATCCTCACTATTTTGATCTTTAAGGGCTTTTTCTCGCTTTACTTTGGCTTTGCCAATAAGGCTTTTTACTTCATTATATAAATGACCCATTTGCTTTTCAGCATTTTCTAAGTCCCATTTATCTGTGGAAACAGCTTTTCCAATTTCAAAATAGATAGGACTACCCTTTTTAATGACGAGACTTTTCCCGCTCGCATGTGTTCTTGCTCCATTTTGACCGATAGGAATAATTGGAATACCTGCTTCCATCGCAATATGCATACAACCTTTCTTAAAAGGCTTTAAGCCTTGTTCGGCGCTCGAACGAGTTCCTTCTGGAAAAACAATGATTGAATATTTTTCTCTTCTTTCTTTAATTCCTTCTCTAATACTCTCAATGGCAGACCTTGTGTTTGATCTATCTATGAATATACAACCACCCATTCGCATTATCATTCCCACAAAGGGGAAACGTGCGACTTCTTTTTTCGACACAAATGTGGTTTTTGGTGGTGTTATAGCGGCAATAGTAAAAATGTCTATAACACTCTCATGGTTCATAATGAATACTGCAGGGCCCTTAAGGTTATCTTTTCCATTAATTTGTGTTTTGACACCTAAAAAAAAGAGGATTGTCTTGCCCCAAGCTACCTTCCAAAACTCCCATGCTCTTTGTTTGCCAATTAATAAACCTGAAATAGAACCTGTGAGCGCTATAAAAAATGTTAGAATAATGCATAGTGCAGTTCTGAGGGTTCCTAATATATTCTCGATCATTATACTTTCCTAAAAATTGCCCTTTTAAAACTTTAGAATCTAAGGGGTACCATAATAGGGGACACATTTCAAAAATTATACATAGCATCCTAATTGAGGACTCTTTTGACGTAGAGAAAAAAAGTGCAATTAATTTTTTATTACTTATAATAGAAGATGAATTTTTGTTCTTTCTTGAGTTTTGAGGGGGAAAGGTCTGATGGTAACGGATAAAAAGTTTAAAGTTTTGATTGTAGATGATGAGCCCGAAATTTTAGACATAGTGAGCGATGAATTTCGTGAAGGTGGTATGGAAGCGGAGGTCGCGAAATCAAGCGCTGAAGCAATAAAAAAAATAGAATCCACGAAGTATAATGCCGTTGTTTCTGATTACAAGATGGAAGGGGGAAGCGGCTTTGAAATTTTGGATCATATAGAACAAATTGGTGATAATGCGCCACTTTTTTTCTTCATGTCGGGCTTTTACAGACTTCAAGATGGGGAAACTGTTCGTTTGGGGGTTGAAAAGATGTATGCCAAACCCTTTAGTGTGAAAGAACTGGTATCTGATGTTAGAGATGTCCTGGAAATGAAAGAGATGGTTTAAGGTTTTTAAAGATATCTTCTAAAAAAGTGATCATTATCATTTAATTATTCTAAAATGTAAAAAAAATTGTTTTTGAAACTGTTGGGAATTCATTTACTGGTAGTTTTGGGTTTTATCTAAAAACAGTATCATTTTTTCAATTATCTTTTAGAATAAGACTTATCCTGAGTTTTACAGTTTAGGGGCTTCTATGGAAAAGAAGGTAGAAATTTCAAAAGAAAAGATCCTAGAGTCCATCGCAAGGGCCACAATAGAGCATGATTGGGATGAAGTTGAAAGGCTTTATAAAATGCTATTTCTCTATAATGACAACTCTTAGGATATTATTAAGTTTTAAAGAGTAAAAAAACCCAAAATATTTATGAATTATTGAGCCGTACTGAGACGTTCAAGAGCTTTTTCAGTTGTAAGAAGGGGATGGTAACCTAATTCAGTAAAGGCATTTTTATGAGAAAAGTAATGAGATTTACTAAGTTGCGTAGCGATAAATCTTGTCATTGGGGGATCAGCAGAGTACTTCCTCAATAATCCCAGGGTTTTTTCAATCAAGGCACCAAGAAAATAGGCTTTTTTAAAAGAGATAGTTTTTTTTACTGGCGGGAGTCCGTGAATATTAAGGATTCTATTTATAAACTCCCATAAATTTACAGGAGCTTCTTGGCCAAGAAAGTAGGCTTTGCCACAAATAGGAGAAGAGGGGTAAAGTTTTTCAAGGGCCAATATATGAGCGTAAGCAGCATTTTCAACGTAAATAACATCAACCAGATTTTGTCCAGGGCCTACCTGCTTCAGCCTTCCTTCTTTTGCAGCTTTTACGAGTCTTGGGATTAAGTTAGGGTCTTTCTCGCCAAAAATAAGGTGAGGTCTTAATGCAGTTGTTAAAAGTTTAGGAGAGGTACTTGATTCCAAAACTTTTTTCTCGGCAATAGCTTTAGAGTGCGCATAGAGTCCAATATATTTATCTGGATATGGGGTTGATTCATCTGCATTTTGGAGGTCATCTTTTCCAAAAACAACACTAGGTGAACTAGTGTAAACAAGTTTTTTAATGTGATTTTTTATGCATGAATTAATAACATTTTCAGTTCCAGTCACATTTGTATCGTAAAAATCACTCCATTTTCCCCACATCCCAACTTTAGAAGCAACATGAATAATTGCATCTTGACCCTCGGATGCTTTTAAAACATCTTGAGGATTCTTTATATCACCTTGGATGCAAGTGACTCCTTTTCTTTCAAGCTCTTTATACAGAGACCTTGAGAAGTTGGTAACTTTATATTTTTTATCAAGAAGCTGATCTATTATGGCCTTTCCGAGAAAACCACCTCCTCCTGTAACGAGAATATTCATATGAAAGCCTTTTTGGAGGAAACCTCTCGAAGTTTTATGCGGTCAATTTTTATATTGTGCCTGACATCCACAGGGAAACTTTTATGGTAATAAATTTTTTTAATTGATGAAGTATGTTCAAACCTTTTTGCGATAAGGAGAATTTCTTTTTCAAAGAGGTGTTTTTTGCTACCTCTAAGCCTTTTTTTATCTGTTCTTTCTATGACAATTGAAGCTGTATCTAAGCCTTTTTCTTTAGTCTGAATAAGAGCAGTTCTTTTTACTTCTGGGTGCTCGTTAAAGACTGCTTCACAGGGTATTGAGTAAAGTTCAGTTTTTTTCTTTATTCCTTTTTGAGCTAAATCAACTTGGACTCGATGAGTTTTTCTCCCACAAAACCATAGTTTACCACCTTGGTCCAAATAACCGACATCTCCCATTCTATGCCAAAGATGCCCTTTCTCATCAATAATTTTAGCTTTTTTAGTTTGCTCTTTCATTTGATAATATTCAGCTGTCACTACATCGCCAGAAACGATGATTTCTCCTATTTCGTAGGGAGGTAGGATTGTTGTTTGATTAAGAAGAGGAATTTCTTTTTCTGTAATAGGAATTATTTTTAGGGAGATACCTTTAACTGGGAGGCCAACACAAGTCCCTTTTCCTCTTTTTGAAAGAGAAGCTGTTTGTTGCAGGATTTCTTTTCCTGAGAATTGACATAGAGGAAGTGATTCTGTTGCTCCATATGGAGTGTAAGTTGTTCCATTTGATAGAACTTTTTCAAATTTTTCGTGAAGAACCGTAGAGACAGGAGCTCCAAACATAACTAAATACTTTATAGAAGGGAGTGTTTTGTTATTGTCCAGGCAATAATCTACAACACGTTCCCATATAGCTGGTGAACCAGCCACAAAAGTAGCTTTATTATCAAGAATATTTTGAACTAATTTTTCAGGGTCACACTGTGAAGGCTTTGATGGGTTCATGTCCGGAATACAGCTCGTCATCCCAATACCGATAGTGAAAAGAGAGAATAATGGAAAACCAGGAAGATCGACTTCATCATGACTGAGTTTAAACATTTCCTGAAGCATACTCAGTTGAGAAGAAAAAATTTTGTGTGTATAGACGACCCCTTTAGGAATACCAGTGCCTCCAGAAGTAAATAAAATAGCAGCTTTATCTTCTGGTTGGCTTTTTTCGATTTTAAAAAATGGACTTTTAAGAAAGGCATCAACCCACTTTTCTTTTAGTTTATTAAGAGTTTTTGTTTGGGGAAGCTGTAAGTTTCCAGAGTTAATAAAAATTTTGCAACTTTTAAAAGAATCTGAAAAAAATTGTTTAATAAAGTGTACTTCTTGAACTGCAATTAGAGCTTCAGGTTTGACTTGAGAAATAGAGTGCATAAGGTTCTTTTTTCCCATACCTGGGTCAATCAACACTGGGATGGCACCAATCTTAAATAAAGCAAAGGTGAGAGCTGTAAAATCCAAAGAAGGTCTTAAGAAAAGAAGGACTTTCGTATTTTTGGTGATGCCTTCTTTTTGGAGTATAAAACCATACAAGTTGGATAAGTCCTCAAGTTCTTCAAAAGTCAGGGACTCATACTTATATTCATACTTTTTATCAACGGAGCTTCTTTTTTTAGGAAAGAGAACTGCCTTTTTTTTGGGCCTTAACTCTGCTTGCTCTCTTAGTTTAAAAGCAATATTCATGGTCTCAGGGTTCCTTTTTCAACAACTGATATTAGGTTTTTGATCATCCAAAGGTTTCATTATAGGCTATTTGGTCTGTTACTATTTAGAAACGCTTTTATTTGGCATAGAACTTCTTCTTTTTCATCTT
>PAZA01000058.1 GCA_002715375.1 Halobacteriovoraceae bacterium | reverse complement strand
TTGATAGATATAGAAACGGCACTTAACTATACTACCGCCCAAGATGAATTAGCTAAAATGCTTGGCTTAAAAGAGGGAAAAAGGAAGTAGGGGATGGGTCTTTGGAAGTGGGAAGGTTTTGATAAAAGTGGAAAAAAAGCTCGAGGCCAAATTCAAGCCAGTGATGAAAGGTCTGCTCGAAAAGCTTTGAGATCCAATGGTGTTAGAGTTAGGACTCTGATATCTCCTTCTCTTCTTGAGTTTGATTTTAATGAATGGATGCTTGAAAAAGGTCTTGCTGTTCCATTTGGTCAAAAAGAGCTAGTATTATTTACCAAGCAACTCGCAATAATGGTTAATGCAGGTGTTCCTATCATGGAATCACTTGAAATTTTATTTAAATCAGAAAAAAACCCAGCCTTAAAAAAAACGATAAAAGAAATTTCTTCTGATGTTGGTCATGGTAAAACAATTTCCTCCGCAATGGAGAAGCAAAAAGGGTTTAGTAAGTTGTACTGTAGTCTTGTTAAAGCTGGTGAAGCAGCAGGAGTTTTGGATGTTATTTTGGACAAACTTGCCTTTCATTTAGATAACCAAGAAAAAATTAAGAAGAAGATTAAATCTGCTCTTACCTATCCTATTGTGGTTATGATTATTGGTACACTAGTTGTATGGGGTCTCTTAAACTTTGTTGTTCCTCAATTTGTAGATCAATTAGCGTCTACAGGTCAAGAACCTCCTTTTATAACTAGTTTCGTTATGGATATATCAACTTTCTTGGGAGAATGGTCAGGTAAAATATTTATATTTTTAGGCTTGGTTTTTGTGGTCATTAAAGTATCAGTTGAGAATACTGATTCAGGAAAAATTCTTTTTGATAAAGTATCTATGAACTTACCAATTTTTGGAATGATTATTATAAAGGGAAATCTGGGAGGTTTTTCAAGAACACTTGGAATTATGGTCGGTTCTGGAGTTTCTATTATTGAAGCTTTAGATATTTGTATTGAGACGTTGGATAATAAAATAATTTCAAATGATTTAGTCAGAGTAAAAAAAGAGGTTATTTCAGGAAAAACCTTAAATCAAAGTATTGATAAAATTGAATACTTTCCTGATATGGCCAGCCAAATGATTAAAGTTGGTGAACAGACTGGACGATTAGATTTTATGATGGAGAAGATTTCATCTGTATTTGAAGAGGAAATTGACAGCCTAATCGAAAGTGGGACTAAGTTGATTGAGCCTCTGATTATCGTTGTTTTGGGTGGTATAACGGCATTGATTTTGGTGGCCATGTATTTACCGATATTTATGCAAGCTGGTGGTGGTATTAACTAGGCTATGAATTTATTTAATTGGCTTTTTTAAAAGGAGTTTTCATGAGGGTAAAAAGTTGGGAAAAAGGTTTTACCTTGATAGAGCTAATGGTTGTTGTAGCAATAATTGGTATTTTAGCTTCTATCGCAATACCAAACTTTAAAAAGTATCAAGGGAAGGCTAAGACAACTGAAGCCAAAATTCAATTATCTGCTGTATTTATGACTGAACAGCAACTTGATAATGAATATGACTCTTACGGTACTTGCTTAGAAAATGCTGGCTACTCTGCTCCAAAGAAAAATAATTATTATGCAATAGGTTTTAAGCAGCCAAACGCTTCAGCAAATAAAAATATTACAGATGCAGGTTTAGACTGTCCAAATACAGGCTTCCAGTTTGATGCAAACAGAGGGTCTAAAGGAAAGATTGCTAAAGGAAGTGATTTACCAAATGATGCTCTTGTAAATGGAGGAACCGAATATAAAGCTGGGGCTGTAGCAGTATTAGATGGTGAAAAAACAGGGCCAAACTCAGACACTTGGACGATTGATCAAGATAAAGACCTAAGACACGTTAAAGTTGGCTACTAGTTCATAAACTTTTTTTTAATTTGTTAATCTTTTTTAGGATAGCTTCCTTTAAATTTGGATCTCTGGAGTTTTTATAACTTAATTTCAGTATTTGAATGGCTTTAAAATTATTATCTTTTGAAATAAAGTAATGGGTAAGAAAAAAGGGTAAGTGAGAGTTATATTTAGTAGACTCAGTAGCTTCTAATGCTTTCGTATAATAGAATACTCCTTCTTTTTTCTTTTTTAATTCAAAAAAAGCATTATACCCAGTATTAAGGTTTAACCAAAAGTCGTTTTTATAATTTGTTAAACCTTTTTTAAAAATTGCTTCTGCACCTAAAGGGTCGTCTTTTATTATCGAAAGATACTGCCCCCCATATAAAAAAGCATCGTAAAAATATGGGTCCAAATCCGTTATTGTTGATAACTTTAAAAATAACCAAGAGTTTAAGTCTTTTTTCTTATAATGTATTGTATCTAAATTTAAAACTGTAGAAATCCATAAAAACTTTGAAAAAAAGTTATTTAATCCAATATTTAAATATCTTAAATGATCTCTTTTTATATTAATTGAGTGTTTTTGGTAGTCGTATTTGACTGGGTCTTTTTTTATGGAATTGCTCGTTACTCCATGAAGGAATAGTAAAGTAATTAAAAAAAACAGGAATAGAACATTTTCTTTTATTTTAATCATTTTTTTTACATAATTATTATGCTTTCTTGTTTTTATACAAAAATATTTTATATGATTGAGTTAAAAAATATAACAAAAGCTTTTAAGGAAGATATTAACTTATCCAAAAAAAATATTTTGGAGAATGTTTCTATTAATCTTAGTCTTGGGAAAACTTATGGCCTTTTTGGCAAGAATGGATCTGGAAAAACATCTATTTTAAAAATAATCATGAAATTGATAAATCCAGATAGTGGAAAAGTTCTTTTTGATAGAGAGAGTCTTTCATTTAAGGAGATTTCCTTTTCTTCTGAAAAAATGTCGTTTTTTCCTGATTTAAAATGCAAAGATTTTTTTTTAACAATTAAAGAAATTCATAATATTCCTACTTATAAATTTGAAAATAAGATAAATTATTTCTCAAAGGTTTTTGAAATTGAAAATTCTTTAAATAAAAAACTTAAATATTTTTCCCAAGGCATGTTAAAAAAAGTATCTTTTATCGCTTGTTTGTTAAATGATCCAAAATTTATATTGTTGGATGAACCTTTTTCCGGTTTAGATTTAGATGCAAGAGTTGTATTAAAAAAAGAAATAGACGTTTTTAAAAATAATGGTGGAGGTGTTCTTTTAACCAGTCATATGTTTGAAGACGTAAGTATCTTAATTGATGATTGGTTTTATATTAAGAAAGGAAAGATTATAGAATCATCTTTAAGTAAACCATTTAATCGGTATAATTTTTTTGATGGATATCATATAGAAGTGTTTTCACCGACAAAAGATATTAGCTTTTCTAAAAAGGAAGTCTCAAATTTTTCTAATAGATATATTTTTAAAGTTTTGGAAAATGAAAAAGACGCGTTTTTAAATGAAATTATTTCAAAAGGTTGTAATATTGAGGCAGTCGTTTTGAATAAATTTAAATTGGGAGAATATTTTTTATCTTTAGAGGGTGGGTGAATTTTAATGCTTCAGGTTATTCCTATCGTTAAGCTAACTATTAAAGAGATCATACAAGGTAGAGTTTTCTTTCTATCTATTTTGCTCGGGCTTTTTTTCTCATTTTTGTCTTTGATAGCTTCAGAAATTTCTTATGGTGATAAACTAAAAGTTTATTTTGATATTGGTCTTGGTTTTTTATTTTTTTCTTCGATGATGCTTTCGGTGTTTCTTGGTTCTACTTCATTTTCAAAGTCAAATGACACTGCTAGCTTGTATATAATTTTGCCAAAGTTGAAGTATAGATCTTCATTTTTAATTGGGAAGATTGTTGGTTATCTTTTTATTATTTTTTTAGAGTACGTATTCTTATCTTCTATTGTTTTGATTGTTTATTCCTCTGCTGGAGGTAATATAGACTTAAATCTTTTTATTTGCCTTTTTTTTATTTTATTAAGTTGTTTTTTAATTTTTTTAATTTCCTTAAGCTTTTCTCAAATGACATCTCATTTTCTTGCTTTCTTTTTAAGTATAGTAGTTTACCTGATAGGTTATGGCTTACCTAATACATTACAAATTGCAAAAGTAAATAATATGGGTTTACTTGCTGACTTTTTTTACTTTTTTACATTCATTTTTCCAAACTTTTTTATTTTGGATATAAAAGAAACATATCTTTATAATAGTGATTTTGATCCAAAATTTATCTTGCAAACTATATTTAATACATTTATTTACTTTATTATTCTTATCTTTTTAAATTTAAAAATTTTTAAAAGAAGAAATTTTTAGGACAAATATTTATGGATTACGCTTCTATTTTTTTTGGAGTTAGCTTTGGTTTGATATTTGGAAGCTTTTTAAATGCTCTTATTTATAGAATTCCTAAAGGAATCGGAATCTTTTTGCCACGGTCTTTTTGTCCTAAGTGTGAAAAAACAATCCCTTGGTATGAAAACATTCCTGTACTGAGTTATATTTTTCTACGCGGCGCGTGTTCTAATTGTAAAAACCCAATACCAAGGCAATATCCGATTATCGAAGCTATAACAGGCTTGGCTTCTTACCTATTATGGCCAAAAAATTTCGAAATCTTTAACATTCTGAATTATGCATTCTATTTTAGTATATTCTGTATTTTCATTACCCACTTTTTAATAGATTTGAAGCACAAAATTTTACCAAATATTCTAAATCTATATCTGGGAATTATTTTTTTGACTTTTTCTATCATGTTTAAAAATTGGCAGTTTTGGTTATATGGATCATTAATCGGTGTACTGTTTCCTCTTTCTGTAACCTGGCTTTTTTATCTTGCTAAGAAAAAGGAAGGTTTAGGAATGGGTGATATTAAGCTTTTTGGTATTTTAGGATTACACTTGGGTCCTATGGGAATTATTCAAAATATTTTTTTTAGTTGTTTGGGAGGATCGTTAATAGGCTTTTTCTTGATTTTAATTAATAAATTAAAACGTGAATCAGAAATGCCATTCGGGCCCTTCATTATTTTGGTAGCAAGTCTTCAAATATTTTTTCCAAAGTTTTTCGAGTCCTTTTTAAAAATCTTTTAATTGCAATGATTTATTATTAGGTTGCCCTCAAAACGGTTATCTCGTTATAATTTAAATAGTTTCTTCTTTTAAAGGAGATATAGTTGAGTAAAGCGGTATCTTTAGAAAGCCTAATTGATAATTTAAAAGATATGTTATCTTTTGGAAAGAAGTCCTTTATAGGTATTGATATTGGGTTGAGTTCAATTAAGATTGCCCAGGTTCAAAAAAAGAAAAATGGGAATTTCAAGCTTACTAAGTTTTCTTCTTGTTTAATTCCGGAAGGAGCTTTAATAGAAGATGAAGTTCATAACGAAGAAGATATTTTAGATGCTCTCCGGGACGCCTTAGAAGAAGTTGGAGTGGATAACTGTGAGTGTTGTATAGGATTAAGTGGTCCTAATACTTTTGCCAGGAGGCTACAGTTAGCAGGAGGAACTGAAGAAGAAATTAACGACCAGGTAATGTGGGAGGCAGAACAATACATCCCTTTTGATATTGATGAAGCGGTTTTATCGCATCATGTTTTCGGTCAAAACGAGGGTGGTGGTATGGATGTTCTTGTAGTAGCAGCTAAAAAACAAATAATTGATACCTTTAGAGAACTTGTAGAAAAAGTAAAAATAAAAGTTAAAGTAATTGATCTTCATTCTCTCGCTGTCATTAATGTATTTGATCTTATTTCATCTAAAAATTTAAAAAAAGATTGTTCATATATAGTTATGGATATTGGAGCCCAAAAAACGAGTTTAATAATTTTTCGAAACCGCCGTATTATTTTTGTGAAAGAAATGGAGATAGGCGGGTTAATGGTCACTGAAGAAATACAACGTCAAATGGGTGTTAATTATTCGGAAGCAGAAGATTTAAAAACTAACGTAGATGATAATGGGAATTTACCAGAAGAAGTTGTAGATATTATCGATGAAGTCCTTGATTCTATTTTCTCAGAAGTTAAAAAAACTATTGATTTTTATTTAACATCGTCCTCAGATGAGTCTCTTTCCGCTTGTTATGTTACTGGAGGATGCACTCTTTTGCCTGGTTTGATAGAAGGTATTGAAGCCCTATTAGGAATGGAAGTTAAAATTCTCAATGTCTTTGACGGTATTGAATATGATAAAAAAAATATTGATGAAGATGACCTTGAAAATATTGCATATCGAGGCGTCGCTGCTTTAGGTTTAGCTATGAGAGATTTATCATTATGATAAAGATAAATTTAATAGAGCAAAAAAAGCCATTTAAAATGCCAATCGTGCTTGGTGTAGATTTATCAATAATGAATTTAAGATTGATTATTGCTGCAATCGTTGTCTCTTATATGCCTGAGATATTTCTTTATCCAGATTGGCAAGAGCAAAGAGCTAATAAAGAAAGTAAGATTAAATCTCTTAACGTTCGGTTAAGAAAAATTAAACGGAAAATAAGAAAAAATTCAAAGGCTAAACTAGAACTCGAAGCCTTTAATTTACAGGTCGATAAATTAAAAAAGAGAAGAAGTTATGTCACTCAAATTGTAAATTTGAGATCGAATCCAAAAAAACTTTTAGAGCGTTTAGCTAGAGATACCCCCACCGATTTATGGTTTGAATATCTCAGCATAGATAGAGCAAAAAAAATTATAATTTCTGGTAGTGCTTTTTCTTATAAGGATATAGGTGACTTTATTATTTCTGCCAATGAATCCCAATTTTTTGGCAAGACATTAAGTCTTACTGATTCAGAAACAAAAAAAGAAAATATTCAAGGTAGTTTGATAAATTTAGAAAAGTATAAAATAGAGGGGCAAGTTCAGAAATTTTAATTTGGTAAAATATAATGACAAAAATAATAAGTAAATTACATGTATTTATTTTATTGTGGGTGGTGTTTTCTGTTTTTGATGAATACGATGCCCACACAACCAAAGTAACAGAAATTAATAATAGAATTCCAATAATTAAAAATAAAATCAAAAGAAAAAATAAAGAATTAAAAGATTTGCAAAAATTTCTTAAAGACGTTGAGAAAGCAAAAAAAATGATTGAAAAAGTCGCTCAAGAAAATGAGCGAATTCAACGACAATTCCCAACTAAAATAAACGATTCAGAAAACTTAGGTATGGTGTCGTCTATGGTAAATAGACTTAACATATTAAACCTCAAGTTGATTCCTAAAGAGGAAGAAAATAAAGGTTTTTACTTCATTAAAAAATATAATTTAAAAGCCACCGGAACTTTCCTTCAATTTTTAATTCTTTTGGAAAAAATTGGTGAAAAAAAAGATAAATTGATGAACATAGGGGATCTTTCATTTAAAAAATCCAATATTAAAAATAAAGGACGCTATCAGTTAATTGATGTGGATATGAATCTTCTTGTGTATCGGTATAATAATGATTTTAAAGAAGATAGAGGAATAGATAAAATTGAAAAAGAATTAAAAAATAAAAAAATAAAGAGAAAAAAACGTAAGAAAAACTCATGATAAAAAAAATTAAATTTACTATTTGTGCTTTCTCATTAATTACTTCTTTTAATTCGTTAGGAAGTAAGCAAAGATTTGAGTTCTTTAATGGCAATAAGACCAGTATTAAAAACCCTTTTGCTTTAAGAGACCCATTTAAAAGGAAAAGAATTCGTTTGAAAGGAAGAAAAGGGAAATACTCAGCCTTTTTGAAAGGTAACTTCTTTTCAACCCTTCCATCCATAGAAAATGTACCCCTTAATCAAATCAGAATAGTTGGAGTTCTTTTGGGTAAAAACAGAAGGGCCATGGCTAAAATTATTCAGGGGGCAGCTCTAACGAAGGATACTTATATACTCAAAGAAGGAATGCGTCTTGGTAAAGATAATGCTGAAATAAAAGCTATTTTACCTGGTGGAATTGTTGTTGTTGAAAAAATTCGAAATGTTTATAACCAAGAAGAATATTTGGAAACAATTATTCCAATTTCTACTGATTGATTATTGCGGTGTGTTTGGCCTTTTTTGTCCATTTTTTTCCGTATCCTAAAAAATGATATAATCCAAATTGATATTGTTAGTTAATTTTAGGACGATCTATGGAAAGAAAGTTCATAAATGCGATTGGTTTTATTTCCCTCTTCCTCTTTCCCATTTTAAGCTTTTCATCGGTTTTGAATGGGATGAAGTTTTATCAAAATGGCGAAGTCTCTTTTCTAGAGTTATCTTTTGATAGACATGATGTTCTTGCAAAAAGGTTTTCTATTGTTGAAGATAAACAAATTATTGTTGATTTAAAGAACGTCCAAGCCGATAAGAAGACTATACGCTCTTTTGACACTTCCGAGTTTTCAGGAAGTGTTGTCTTTGTTTCAGCTTACAAAAAGCCAAAAACCATTAGTGATTTAAGGATAGCAATCCAGTTAAGGGAAAATGTCAGATCTATTCTTGAGCGGAAAGGAAACTCTATTTTATTAAAAATTGAAAACCGTTTTGGTGTTTTTTCTCAAAATGAAATTGAAAAAAATGAAACCTTAAAAGAAAAAATTGCAGTAGTAGAAGATGACAAACTTTTAGTTCCCAAGTCTGATTCAGTAGAAGATATTTTGGAAAATGTAATTTTATCTGGTCGAAAAAAATATGTTGGGAAAAAAATATCATTTAGTGTTAAAGATGTTAGGGTTGAGGATATTTTAAAAATGATCGCTGATGCCTCAGGCTTCAATATAATAATTACTGAAGATATTAAAAAACTACCACCTTTAAGCTTAAACTTGACTAATATTCCTTGGGATCAAGCTCTTGATACGATCCTTAATTTGAATAAATTAGTCGCAAAAAAAAATGGTATCATCCTTTTAGTTACAACTCTTGAAACAGCTACAAAAGATAAAAAGATAGAACTTGATGCAAAAAAGGTTGCTAAAAAAGAAGAAAGATTAGTCGCAAAAGTTTTCCCAATAAGTTATGCCAAAACCACAGATTTGAATAAAATTATAAAAGCGTACCTTACACCTAAAAGGGGAAGAACATCTGAGGATCTAAGGACGAACTCTATAATTGTAAAAGATACACCAGAAGTTATTGAAAAAATAAGAAAAATTATTCAAGTACTAGATACTCAAACACCTCAAGTGCTTATTGAATCTAAAATTATTGAAGTTACAGAGTCTTATGCAAAGGAAATTGGTTTAAGAGAAGGCTTTGGGTTTGGTTACGATCCAGTAGGGTCTGGTGTTGAAGATGGGCCCGGATTTTCTTTTAGTACAGCACCTGATGCTGCTAATAGATCTCAAATTTTTGGTTTATCAATTGCCAGGTTTGGAAGGTTAAAGGACTTAACCTTTAAGCTTCAAATAATGGAAAGTGAATCAAAGTTAAAAATAATTTCTAGTCCCAAAGTTATCACTCAAAATAAAAAGAAAGCAAAAATTAATACAAAGGATTCAAGATATTTTGCTAAAACTGAGTCAAGCGGTGGTAGTACGACCACCACATTTGATGAAGCTTCTGCAGAGCTTATTTTAGAAGTTACTCCACAAGTGACTAACGAAGGCTCTATTGTCATGGATATAAATTTAAAGAAGGAGCAGTTTGGTATTAGAGAATTTGTACAAGCTCCACCAACAAAGCAAACGAGAGATATAAATACAAGCGTGTTAGTGGATAATGGGTCGACAATAGTACTTGGTGGTATATATAGCTTTACTAAACAGGAAAACCACTCTGGGATACCATTTTTAAAAGATTTACCTATGATTGGTTGGGTTTTTAGAACTCTTTATAATCCTAAAACAGAAAAAAGTGAAATGATTATATTTTTAACACCAAGGATTGTTAATCAGGAAGAAGCTGGACTAGTAGACAAAGCATAATGTCTTAAGGTGAAACAAATGCAAAAAAGCGGGCTGACATCACCCTTATTGATTAAGTATCTTGACGCCTATGAAAAAAATCCAAAATCTCGAGTTTTCGCTCCCCTTGCGGAGACTTACAGAAAATTGGGGATGAGAGATAAGGCTTTCGAAATACTTAAGCAAGGTATTAAAAATCATCCATCTTATTTGATGGGTTATCTTGGATTAGCATTTTGCTATAAAGACATAGGAAAACTAGAGCTAGCCTATTCTACCATAAGGCCTTTTGTGGAAGGCTCAAGAGACAACATAAGAATGCAAAAACTTTTTGGTAGTATTTGTTTTGAGTTAAATTATCTTGAAGAGGCTCTTGATACCTATAAATTTTTACTTTTTCTAAACCCAAGAGATAAAACGATTTCTAATATTGTTAAAAAAATTGAGCAAAAATTTAATACTTCTATTGTCAAAAGTGAGTTAAACCTCAACGAGATCCCAACTGATGACATTTCTCTTTTTGGTGATAGTGAAAGCGAAAAAAGTCGATGGATTCAGAAAGACTTAACGAAGGCTCATAGCAAAAACATTCCTGATTCAGGGGATGTGGAATTAAAAAACAAAAAAGAGTCTTTTGATTTTATCGATGAAGTCAAGGAAGTTTCAAGCCACAAAAGTAAACTGGATGAAAGCCTGCCTGTTAATAATAAAATCACTTCAAATCCTGAGGAAGTCCTTAATAAAGAAAAAAGAGAAGTGAAAGATGGAGAGTCAATTGTGACTCTTACTTTGGTGGATCTGTACCTTTCTCAAGGATATAAAGATAAAGCTTTAGATGTTCTAGAAAAGCTAATATCTCTCAACCCAGATGATGCAACTTTAAGAAAAAAGCGGATGGAACTAGAGCGTGATTACGAAAAAACGATTAATAGAAAAGAAAGCGGGTCTTTTGAACCTCTAGAGGCCAATAAAGATTTCTTAGTGATAAAAAGTCGTATGAGCAGTTTCCTTAATGAGCTTAAAAAGAGAGCAGAAAGCTTTAAGGAAGCATAGAGTAAAAACCTTACTAAAAACACACCAAATTTAATGTCTTTAAGTACTCTTTAGCTTTACAAGAGAAGTTATCGTTGTTAATTTGACGCGCCATAGGTCAGTCAAAGGTTTTTTGTTATGGTTAATGAAAAAAAGTTCTTGGTTATTAACGGGCCGAATTTAAACTTTTTGGGTAAAAGGGAGCCTGAAATTTATGGGAGCTCAAGCCTGGAAGAAATCCAAGAGTATACTGAGAAAAAGATAAGTTCTTTTTGTAAGTATGTGAATATTGAGTGGTTTCAGTCCAATTTAGAAGGTGAAATAGTTGAAAGGATTCAAAGGGCTAGTCAAGAGAGCCTAAATGGACTTATTATAAACCCCGCAGCATACTCTCATACTAGTGTGGCCATACTTGATGCTCTAAAACTCATTGAGTATAAGGTTGTTGAAGTTCATTTGAGTAATACATATAATCGTGAAAGCTTTCGCCACACGAGGTTGACTGCTAAAAGCAGTGACGCCATAATTGAGGGCTTTGGAAAAGAAGTATATTTTTTAGGTATTATATCTCAGCTTAGAGAAGAGGATTTTTAAATGTTTAGCACAACAGATCTTAAGAAAGGTTTAAAGATTGAAATAGAGAGAAAGGTATTTGTTATTCTTAAATCAGACCATGTGAATCCTGGTAAAGGTTCTGCATTTGTAAAAACTCGTTTGAAAAACCTTGAAACAGGTGCTGTTATAGAGAAGACTTTCAAGTCTGGAGTGTCTACAGGCGCCATAGCACCTGACCTTGAAGAAAAAGAGATGGAGTATCTCTATGACGATATGGAAGGTTTTAATTTCATGGATCAAGAGAGCTATGAGACTATTCATGTGACAAAGGACCAGGTTTCAGAATCGAAAGACTTCTTGAGAGAAGGCGTTAGGTGTACTATTCTCTATTATAATAAGAAGCCAATATCGATAGAGTTTCCTAACTTTGTGAACCTTCGAGTTAGGCAGACGGACCCTGGTTTAAAGGGAGATACTGCTTCTGGAGGCTTAAAAAAAGCAATAATGGAAACAGGCTTGCAGTTAAATGTTCCTCTTTTTATAAAAGAAGATGAGGTTCTAAAAGTAGATACAAGAACTCGAGACTATGTTGAAAGAGTTAAAGAATAAGGCTCAAATAGGGTTGTTGAAGTAAAATAAATTTAAAATATTAAATAAGGTTGAAACAATGGATTTGGAAAAATTAGAGAAATTTGTTCAGTTTGCAAAGGACTCGGGGGTTTCTGAACTGAAATATGAATCTGAAAAAGAAAAATTTTCGGTTACTTTGCCGATTGCTTCTAGCATTCAGCAGGTTGTAGGCATTCCACAGCAAGCACCTAGTCTTACATCTTCATTGCCTAAGGAAGCTGGAGGCTCTGAGAAAAGTGATGTAAGTTCAAAAGATGAGAATGTAATAGAAATTACTTCTCCTTTTGTTGGAACTTTTTACAGGTCACCTTCACCTGAGGCTGAAGCTTTTGTTAAGCCTGGAGATAAAGTAAATCCTGGTAAGGTACTTTGTATAGTAGAAGCTATGAAGATAATGAATGAAATAGAATCAGATGTATCTGGTGAAGTTCTAGAAGTTTGTGTTGAAAACGAAAACTACGTTGAGTTTGGGCAAGTACTTTTCAAGTTAAGGCGCTAGAATACTAACTTTTTAAAAGGTTTAATAATGAAATTTAAAAAAATTCTTATTGCTAATCGTGGAGAAATCGCCGTAAGAATTTTGAGAACTTGCAAGGAAATGGGGATCGAGACTGTTTGTGTTCATTCTACTGCGGATGAAAACTCTCTTCATGTTAAGTTGGCTGACGAATCTGTATGTATCGGCCCAGCTAAATCAACTGCGAGTTATTTGAATATTCCTTCAATCCTCTCCGCTGCTGAAATAACGGGGGCGGAGGCTATTCATCCAGGTTTTGGTTTTCTCTCCGAGAATAAAGAGTTTTCAAGTCTTTGTAAAAAGTGGGGAATTGTTTTTATAGGCCCAAATGAAGACTGTATCGAAAAGATGGGAGATAAAATTTTTTCCAAGGAATTAGCTAAAAAGGCTGGCTTACCTGTTCTTTGCCCAATTGAAGTTAAAAATAGAAAAGATGAAGATATCGTTAGAGATGCAGAGCTTTTGGGTTTGCCTGTATTAATTAAAGCCTCTGCTGGTGGTGGTGGGCGCGGTATGAAGAAGATCGATGATATGAATGATCTTTTGCCTTCTTTGAAAAGAATGAAGCTAGAAGCCAAAGCAGGCTTTGGTGATGATACACTCTTTATCGAAAAATATATTACAAACCCAAGGCATGTTGAAGTTCAAATTCTAGCTGATAAGCACGGGAATGTGGTACACCTAGGGGAGAGAGATTGTACGATCCAAAGAAGATTTCAGAAAATTATTGAAGAATCCCCATCTCCTGTTTTGAAAGAGGAAAAAAGACAGGAAATTTGTAAAGCAGCAGTAGATTTAACTAAGTATGTAGAATATGACTCTGTGGGAACTGTAGAATTTCTCTATGATCAAGATGAAGAGAAGTTTTACTTTATGGAGATGAATACAAGGATACAGGTCGAGCATCCAATTACGGAAGAGAGAACAAAGATTGACTTAATTGCTCAGCAAATTAAATCTGCGATGGAAGAAAAATTGAGTTTCTCTCAGGATGAGATTGTTTTTACCGGCCATTCTTTAGAATGTCGTTTGAATGCTGAGGACCCAGAAACTCAAATGCCATCTCCTGGTAAAATCTTACATTATTACAGGCCCGCAGGAATAGGCGTTAGGATTGATGATTTTATTTATTCTGGATATAAAGTCCCTCCCTTTTATGACTCTATGTTGGGTAAGGTTATAGTGCATGCCTTAACCAGAGAAGAATGTTTAGAAAGAATGAATAGAGCCTTGGAAGAGGTTGTCATTGATGGAATAAAAACAAATGCTCCTCTTCATATAAAGATAATTAATCATCCTGATTTTAGAGGAAATAATTACTCTACTAATTTTCTCCAAGAGAAAATGAATTAAAATATCACTATAGAATCAATAAGATAGCTCTCTTTTTTTATAAAAAGGGAGTTACTCTGTTGCTTTTTATAGGGATAGAACTTTGACTCATTTTGACTCCTTAATTGAAAAAATAAAAAAGAAAGAAAATATTTTTGATCTAAAAATAAACCAAGTATTGTTTGATGATTCAAAACTTTCAACTGTTGAAAAAAAGGACTTCTTAGAAAAGAAATTGATTCATTTTAGAAAAAGTGATGATTTAAGAGGATATTTTTTTTCTTTGTTGGCTTTAGTTGAGCTTTACTCGAGTCTAAAATTACCAAACCTTACCTTAATGCGTGAGCTTGAAGTCCTTTCAAAGAGTGATTATTCCCTCAGAAACTATTTCTTCGTAGATTATATCTTCAACTTAATAGAAGAGGGTGATATTGAGGGGGCTAAGAAGAGAGCATTAAATTATTTATCTTTCTTGGATAAGAATAAATTAAATGAAAGAATAATATACTTAGTATCGGAGTTAGATAAAAAAATAAGATTGGATGATTGGCTATACCCTTTTTGGTTAAAAGCTTTAGGCCGCTCTGGAAAGCTAGAATCTTTTAATAATATTTACAATAGATACAAAAAATATTTTTTAAGAGGGGACTCTTCACCACCTAGTTGGTATAAACCTTTACAAGAGCTCTGGGAGAAGAAAGGAGTAAGTTGGTGGTCCTTTTCTAGTACTTATTTAAATAAGATTATTATAGATTTGGAGTCTATAAGTAAAAAAGAATCGCTATTGGATTGCCATAACTCGTTGATATCAATTCATAAGTATTTAGTAATCTTTGGAGTCGAGGGAGATGTTTACCGAGGTCTATTTAGCCGATTAAAGAGAAAGTATGAAGATTTAGATTTAGATTTTAAATTAATTAAGAAAAACAACATAAATGACTTTAATAAAAACCAATTTTTGAGCGAAGAAAAAGAGTTTTCAAAACCAGAAGTTTTTATTTCAGGCATCAGGTATGAGCCTTTTAATCATATGAATTATTCTATTGATTTAAATAAAGATTTTAGAGCTGGTGAAAAAAAAATATTGGGCTTTTTGAAGAATATCCCATTTAAAAGAATTGAAAAAAATATTATGGATTGGATGGTTTGCTTTATTCAAATGAAAGCTTTTACCATTTTAGATTATCTTACTTTTAGCTTGGAAAAAAATAGTAGATTCTCTACTTTAAGTTCGAAAAAGAAGTTGGAGTACGAGTATTTAGTTTGTGAAATTTATAACTTAAAGGAAGATTGGGAAAAGCTATTAATAAGGTCGCTTAATATATTGAAATCATATGATCTTATGGAGAGCGATTACTTGCCAATTTATTATTTAAAAGGTGAAGCATTGTTAAGGCTAGGAAGAATTAAGGAGGCAGAAGAGATTTTTCTAGAGATTCGAGGTAAGAACCCTTCATTTAGAGTAGTGTCACAAAGGTTAGAAGAAATTGGGAAAAATAAATAGAGTCGTTATTTTATTTTTTCTAGTTATTTTGATTGCTGTGTCGATCTTTTTTCAAGCGATACAAACAGAAAAATTTTCTAACTTCGTTTCCCAAAAAATATCGGAAAATATATTAAAAAAAGCTGGGATTTCTTTAAGCTTCAAAAAAATGGAGGTTAAGCTTTTCCCTCCTGTAACTGTTTTGAAAGAAATAGCTTTTAAAATGGGGAAGCCTGGAGAGAGTGAAGTCTCTCTAAATGCGGAAAGTTTAAATCTTTCATATGGTTTGCTAGACCTCCTTTCAAATAGGTTTAATGTCAGGCGTTTAAAGTTTGTAAATGGAAATATTGTTTTAAATAAGAAGCTTCAAAGCTTTTATGGCCCTGAGGAAGGTAAAGCCCCTTTCAAAATTTCAAAAGCCTTTTT
>PAZA01000057.1 GCA_002715375.1 Halobacteriovoraceae bacterium | reverse complement strand
GTACAAGAGCTAAAAGAAACCTTTTTTGGATTGATTTAGAGAGTGATAATAAAAAAATTTGTTGCTTTGAAAAAAGTTGGATATCTTATTTCAGATCATGGGAAGAATATCTAAAAGAGTCTTCTGCTTTAAATAAATTCCAATTAACAACAAGTTATAAGGAAATATTCTGGGACGATAGTGCTTTTAATGTAGGTGAAAATTTAAATTTCCCACCTCTTTACCAGTTAAACCCTTTAGGTCTTTCAGGCAAAGTACCTCTTCCGTTTTTTCAGAGCTTGAGCGGGGACTCTGGAGATATGGGTGTTTTATCAGAAATCTCTGTTACTAAGTTGTCATCTTTGATTAGATGTCCAAAAAAGTTTTATCTAGAAAATATCTGCAAGATAGGTGACGAAGAGTTGGAAATTCTAGATAATCTGAACGAAGCCAATAAAGATCAAGATAATAGCTATAAGCTAAATCAAAGCATGATAAATAATTCTTTAAATCGATCTTCAAGTAAATCGTCGAAGGAAAGAGGGATTATGGTCCACTCTTTTCTTGAGCAGTATTTTAGTGGAAATTACTCAAGCGATAATTTATTTTTAGAAGATTCTGAGTACTTTAAGTTTGCAATAGAAATTATCAGTGCCTATAAAAAGGACTACATTCTATCTTTTGAGAAATTATTAAAGTTTCCATTTTTTAACTTCATGATGAGTGGGCAACCAGATCTCATTCTTAAACCAAATAAAAGAGGAAAAATATTCCGAATTATAGATTTTAAAACGGGAGAAAGAATTAAAGAAAATGAGGAGGTTTATATATTTCAACTATATGCTTATGCCATGGCATGTTTTGAATTAAATTTAATAGAGAAAGGTTCAGATTTAAGCATTTCTTTGCTTTATGTAGACGCCGAAGTCACTGTAGAGCTTCAACTTAATTACGATGATGTTCTTGATAAAATGACTCGGTATTTATCAAAGTTATCACATCTAAATCTTATAAATAGAAATCACTGTCCACTTTGTTCTTTCAAAAATATATGTAATCCTCAAGTTGCACAGATCCATTGATATGATAAAATAAGTAGGATTAGGGTTCAGGAAGAACCATAAAGAAATGTAGGATGCAACTTATGAGTAAACTGATTTTAAGCTTCAGTTTGATTTCTCTTTTGTTTATTTATTCAAATGACATCCATTCTTCAGAAGATGACCTTTATGAGTTTTCCTGGCTAGATCAAGATAAAGAAGTCTATGTTTTACAAAATCGAAAATATAGAAAAGATGATAGTTTTTATCTTTCTGGGGGAGGAGGGCTCACTACATCGGGTGCTTTTGTAAATGCTTTTACTCTTCAGGCTAAAACGGGTTATTTTTTCAAAGAAGACTGGGGATTAGAATTTCTTTTTTCGAAGAATTTTGGAAAGGAAAACAATGTTGCAGAGCTAATTAAAAACCCTAATGGCATAGCAGGTTCTGTTCCATTTCGTGTCTTTGTAAAAAGTTATTTTGGTGGTCAAATTCTCTGGAGCCCCTTCTATAGTAAGATTAATACTTTTAATAAAATAGTGTATGTAGATTGGATGTTTGGCATTGGTGGAGCATTTTTAACAGAAAGTAATAATAGAAGCATAACATCCTCAAATACAAATGATTTTAGTCAAAATAATAGATCCATATCGGACGATAGTCAGGACATAGAAGATAGTCATTTCGCCTTCATGTGGAGTACTGGTTTACAGTTTTATGTGAGCGAGGACTTTTATATAAAGCTTGATATGCTAGCAACACATTTTAATACAATTACACAAACATCTAGTGGTAATACCATTATGTATAACAATTATGATGTAGGGTTAAATTTTGGTTATATTTTTTAAAGGTTAAAAGAGAGTATCCTTTAATGTTTGGAAAGATATTTTTTTATACATCAGCATTGTTTCTATTATTTTCATTGGAAAATGGTTATAGCTCTATAAAAAATGCGGAATATCTTTATATTAAAGGAAGAGGCAATGTTAAACACTTTACAAGAATTGCTAAGAATTTAGTTAAGGAAAAATATTATTTCTCTTCAGTTCCATTATTAAAAGAGGCGCTTCTTTATAACAAAGGGAAGAGATCAGAATCATTTGACAAGCTTTTAGATATTGTAATTGGAAAAGTAGGTATAAGACAATTTGAATCATTACCTTATAAGGTATTGATGAAAAGCAAAACTCCTTATACTAGATATATTATAGCGAGAAAGCTTTTTAGAATGAAATGGTATGAAAAAGCTTTAAATATCCTTGATCTTGGAAAAATAAAAAACGATCACCCGATAAAACCTTATTCATTGATGTTAAAAGGTAGTATTTTTTCTTTGAAAGGAAATTACGAAAAGGCCATAAAAAATTTTAGAGAGTGTGTTAAATCAAGTGAAAGTCGCTTAAATTCTGTAGATGATAAAAAGGAAAAAAGGCAATTACTTATAAATAGAGATTCATGTCTTTTAGGAGTATCCAGGTCATATTTTGGAAAGAAGGATTATGAAAAATCATCATTCTACTATTTAGATATAGACAAATCATCTTATATTTGGCCGGAAATATTATTTGAAGAAGCTTGGTCGAGTTTTTATCAGAAAAAATTTAATAGGACATTGGGAAAGCTTGTAACATATCAAGCACCAGTTTTTGACCATATATTTAATCCAGAGGTAAACGTCTTAGAGGCTTTAACTTATCTCGAAATGTGCCTGTGGGAAGATTCAAAAAAAGCCGTAGATAGATTTTATAGTACCTATGAAAAACCTCTAGAAAAAGTAAGGAATATGTTGGAAAGATTCGGCAAGAAATATAAAACTTATTATCTTTTGGCAAAGAGAATGCTAGATGGGAAAATGTCCGGAGATAAAGTTTTAAATAAGATGTTCTTTTCAATAATAAAGGACCCTGCCTTTTTAGAGATGTATGATTCATTTTATAAAGGTGGAATTGAATTAAATAGAATTAAGTCCATCTCAAAATCAAAATTTAAAAGCTTTTTAATGTCGAATATTAGGGAATCTCTAATTCTTCAAAGAAATCTAATAGGAGCTTACTTTAGAAAGAGCATAGATTTTTACCTCAATTTAATTTCTAAAAACTTATCAGACATGAGTTATATAAAACTTGAAGTTTTATCAAGGCTTAGGAAAGAAATATTAAGTGATGATGATCAATCTTCTCTAGAAAGAAAAAGAGGGGATATAAAATATTTAAGAAGAAATGAAAAACAGTATTTTTGGAGTTTTAATCGTGAATTTTGGGCTGACGAATTAGGTGACTATGTTTTCGCTTTAAGGTCAGAGTGTAAAAAATGATGAAACTAAAATATATAATAGTTATTTTTTCTTTGCTTTTCTCTTTAGTTTTAAGCGCGGAAGATTCAGGTCGAAGAGATGCGCATCTGAAAATTTTGGATCAAGAAATCGGCGAAATGATACGTTTAACTAAAAATGTAGGGAAAGAAAATCCTGTTATATTTGTTAGGTTAATGTATCTCCTTATAGAAAAAGGGAAGCTTTTAAGGGAAAAAGAGAATGATAAGTATTTGAAAATTTCTCCAAAAAAAAGGAGTGGAATTAATAAAAAAACTTTTTATAAAAAATCCAGAAGGTTTCTTGTAAAGGCAAGAAAGGTAGCCAATTTTGGGCTTAAAAAGTTTTCCACTTACTCTGGAAAGGGCAGCTTTTATCATGGAATATCAGAAGTCTATTTAGAACTCGGAGAATCTAATAAGTTTTATACAAATATAAAAAAAGTCTTTAAGCTTTCAAGAAAAGGGTCAAAAACCTATAAGAGATCAGGCATAAAACTGGGCGAATACTTTTTTAATAAACAAAGATATAGCGAAGCTCTAAAATATTATAGATTAGGTTTGAGTGGCAAAAAAAATAAATGGTGGACAAAAGATGCATACCGTATGGCATGGTGCTATCTAATGACGAATAAAAGCGATAAAGGCTTGGAGGTAATGAAAGAGGTTTATAAACTTAGTAAAAAACCAGAATTTATCGATAATTCTTTCAGGGCCGAAAAAGAGATAGCCTATTTTTATGCTATGGCAGGTCGTTTTCGTGAAGCGATTAAGTTCTATAAAAAGACTAGTGGTAATCTGGAGGATAAAATAGTCAGAGTTTCCAAATATCTAGTAAACAAAGGAAAGCACACTGCTGCTGAAAAAATTCTCGAGTATGGATTAAGAAATATAGACGATGGTAAAAAGGGAGTTGCTTTAAAGACTAATATTTTACTTATTTATAAAAAATTTGGGAAATATAAAAAACATCAAAAAATTATTGTTAGACTTTTTAAAAAGTTTGAGGCTGGTTATACGGACTCTTTTCAGGAAGAAGTGCTCAAAAATGAGTTAAAGGAAGTAACGGGTATTCTGCAAAAGCAAATTTTTGTTAAAAATAAGAAAAAAAACAAAAATATATTTAGATTCAAAATGTTTCAAGTTGTTAAATACCTTGAAATGCTATCTAAGGTTGATCCAAGTAAGAAAAATAAATATATGATGCTTGCTGGAGAGACTCTTTTTTCTTTTAAACTCTTCAGGAAGTCGTTATCAATTTATAAAAAAATTATTTTGACTACCGAAAAGCCTAAAAATAATAAAATTTTTAAAAAGTCTCTAGAGGGTTATCTTGCTTCGTTAAAAAAGGTTAGAATAAATAAAAAAGAAAAAGAAGAGCTTAATAAATTAGGCTTTAAAAGTATCATTCTGGTAGAGCCTAAATCTGAAAGAAGTAACATCTCCCACCAGAGGCTTTTTTCTATTTATTTAAAAGGAAAAAGACTTAATGAATGTGAAGATGTTTTTCTAAGCTATCGCGCTAATTTTCCAGACTCGTTAAAAGAGCAGGAAATAATGCTTACCAAGATGATGACTTTTTATAAGAAAAATAAAAATGATAAGGAACTCTTTTTTTGGGCAAGCAAAATAAGAAATAAGGAGTTTCAGGTTAGCGAAAGATTGCTTAAAAAAGTTAGGCTTTTGTTTCTTAACTTAAAGTTCTCTCGTGTCGAAAAAGATGCAGTAAAGGGAAATAAACTAGAGGCATTAAAAGGTTATTTGAGAATTTATAAGAAATCACCCAAAGATGTAGAAAGCAAGAAAAATAGTGCGATAAATGCCTCAATTCTTTTTTATGAGGGGCATGATTTAAGAAGAGCTTATTACTGGATGAAAAAATCTTTTAAATTTGTTAAAAGGAAGGAAGTTTTTAAATTTGAGAAAGTGGCCATACAGATGGCAGATAGTTTATTCGAACGAAGATTTTTCAAAGAATCTTCCGATCTTTATTTTAGTATTTTTAAAAAAACTTGTTTCACAAAATCAAATAATAAGGAATCATTACTTAAAAATGCGAGTTTAATTTATTTAAGTGAAGGTAATCACAGGAAAGTTATTGAAGCTCTATCTTGGGCAAAAAGGTGTAAGGCTGATGGGAAAAGCTCTAGTTTCATTAAGATTGAATTAGTAAAGTATTTTTATGAAAATAATCTTTTTAACTATTTAGAAAAATATTTATCAAAATTCTCAAAGGATCAAGAAATATTACCATCCTTGTTATTTTACTTTGAAAAGCTTAGCGTTAGCTTTTCGAAGATCGGTAGATTTGAAAAATCAAATATCGTTAAATCAAAAATAATTAAATATTATAAGAGTTTGACTCAAAAGAATATTTCGATTCCTCTAAAAAGTTTGAATTCAGTAAGTAAAATTTTAAAAAGAAATGTTGAGGAACAAGTGAGAGCGTTTGAGCAGGTTAAGTTAAGGTTTCCAGAAAGAGTATTTAATACGGCATTAGAGACGAAATTGAAAATGTTAGACTCAATTACTTCCAATAGCATAAGTTTAATGAAGATAGGATCGAGCCTCGGGATCGTTTCCGGTTATCATATTTTAATTAAGGTTTATAAGAAATTTATTAGAGAAATTGAAAGATTTAGACCAGCCGGAAAATCCCTGGAATATGTAGATGCATTTAGAGATAGTATGAATAAATTAAGAACTCCTTTAATTAAAAAAGTCTCAGAGTTTGAAAAAGAGGCCAGATCTAAGATTTTGAGTAATAACATTCTTACGGAGGATAATTATAAAGTTCTTATTTCTCCAAAGATGAACCTTCTTAATTTGAAGTATTATCCTTTAAGAGATGGGATATTGATGGATAGGAGGGGAAGAAATTGAGAAATATAGTTTCATTGTTTTTTATTGCAATAATTATTGTTTCTTGTTCATCTAAAACCAGAAAGGCAAAAAAGAGTGTTAATGTAGTTTCCGAAAAAACTGATAAAGAAGATGTTTTTATTTCATCTAAAGTCGAAAGAAGTAGTGTTTTTAATCCATATAAGATTAATTCAGTTAGTTTTAAAAAAATTAAAATAAGAAAAATTAATAAGGAATTGGATTTTTATAATAACTCTTTTTCAAAAAAAAACTTATTGTCTCACGAAACTCTGAATCTTTTTACAAGATCTGAATTATCAAAGTTGAAATTAGAAACAAAAGACCCTATAAGTTTATCAATGATTTTTTGCTATCAAAAAAAATATAAAGATGGGTTCGATTTATTAGATAAGATATTTTTTAAGTACAAAAAAGAATCCAGATATTGGAACTCCTTAGCTGTTTGCTACTTTTTATCTGGAAAATATCGGAAAGCTGATCTTTATTTAAATAAATCCTTGAGTATAGATAATAAATTTGCACCTTCAATAAATAATCTAGGTGTTTTGTATAATAAAAGAAAGCTTTATAAGAGCGCCTTTGATTTTTTTAATAAGAGCTCAAAAGTAAATTCCTTTTCAGTTACCCCAATTCTCAATAAAGCACAGATTTTACTAAGATTTAATCTATTAGAAAAAGCCTGTCCAATTTTTAGGAGTTTATATGCTGAGGATCCCTTTAATAAGGATATAGGGCATGGTTATGGGACTTGCCTTCTTTTTAAAGACAAGCCTAAGGATGCTTATATAGTTTATAAAAATTTGAAAATAAATTTTCATAAAGATGAAATACCATTTGTTCATTATTTATTATCATTAAAATTAATGGGGCAAAACGCTGAAATAAAACAATTAATATCTGGGGCCAAAGCTAACTTTAAAACTAAGTATGCCCGTCGTATGTTTGACTTTGTGAGGTCAAAGTGAAAATGAAAAGAAGTATTTTTAATTTGTTTTTAATTTTTTTTAATTTGTTATCGTCATTTTCAATAGTTTCTAATTCTTTTTCTCAAGAGAAGAATGTAGAGTTTCAGTATAAAAAATATGAAAAATTCGATTTTGAAGATTTGGTTATTGAAGGTGAAGTCACTGCACCTAGTGAGCTTTCAATTTTTCCACGTTATGAGAAAAAATTTAAAAATATTCTTCCATATAGAAAAAACTTTAATCTCGAGATAAAAAGATCAATTGAAAGATTAAGATAGTCACTAATTTGAATTGACGGTTTTGAAATGAATCAAGATTACTATGAATTAAAATTAGTAAATCCAGAAAATCTAAATTATTGTTTTGTTCTTAAGAAAGACAGAATCGTTGTCGGCCATGCTGATACATGCGACATAGTTCTTCCTCATGATGATATATCACCGATACATTCTGTGATAGAGGTTCATGGAAATGATTTCAAAATATATGATATGAATTCTAAATTTGGAACCTTTCTTAATGACAATAAAGTGATTAATGAAAATTTTCACTTAGGTGATTATATTACATTCTCCAAATATAAATTTGAAGTTAAAAAATTTGAAAAAGAAGATTTACCTCCTCCTCTGGAAATGATAGACCCGCTGTCCGAAGTTCCGGAAGATATTCCCATTTTAGTTTCTAGGAAAGAAGAACAAGTAAAAGAAGAAAAGAAAAGACCAGTAAAAAAGAAAAGAATAAAACTTTTTTCTAAGAAAAAAACCGTAGATGTTATTAAGTTTCCTTTAGATAAAGACTCTAAAGCATCTTTTACAGAATATATTTTTGAAAATACAGATGATTTACTTAATATTTTCAATTATCAGATAAATAAAAAATGCATTGAAATTACTGTTTTAAATAATGATGATATTTATTCTGTTAATTATTTTAATATCTCAAATAGAAGATTTTCCTTAGTCGGATATCCGAGACCCAAAGAAAATGAAAGAGAATTTCCTGTTCTTGCCAAAAATAAAAAGCATCGTTTGATCGAAAGAAAGTCCAATAATATAATTATTAATAATTTGCCTGGCTTTAAACTTTTTCATTTAGGTGAGGAAAGTACAGGACTTGTCTCTAACGACAGAATAAATTTGAATGAAAATGATATAGCAAGAATTTATAAAGATAATATACAGATATTTTTGAGGTATTCTAAATCTCCCCCAAGAGTTAAGTCGGCTCCATTTTTTTCAAAGGATAAGGACCTTAAAAATATAGTTATATTTTTGTCTCTAATTATGCTTCTATTTTCCATTATTATAGCTAATGTAGAAATAAATAAAGAGATTAAGGAAGAAAAGATTCCTAAGATTGTTGCCACTATTCTTAGAAAGCCAAAGCCTAAAAAAGATCCAGTTGTTGAAAAAAAACCAGAACCAGTTAAACCAATTAAAGTGAAACAAGTTGAAAATATAGTTAAAGAAGTTAAAAAGGTTGAAGTTAAGACGGAAAAAACATCTAAAAAGAAAAAAATTATACCAGTTCCAAAACCTAAAAAAATAATTAAGTCAAGTCCAACTAAGACAACAAAAGTTAAAAAGAAAATTAAGGTTAGCAATAAAGTTAATAAGAAAAAGACTCAATTTAAAAAGGCTAAAAATATTGTTTCAAAACCAAAAAAATCTAAAGGAAGGCTTAAGGTTTTTGATTCTTCCAAGTTTAATTTTGATTCGACAGTAAATAAATTACTCGTTAAAGGTGGTAGTACAAAAGTTTCTAAAATTAAAAAGAGTTTTAACGATGGGATCGGCTTTTCAGGAATTAAAACAAGTGGAGATACAGGTGGAATTAAAAATATGAAAGTCAAAGATGATATTGGTGACCTTAGCGGCAACCAATCGGGTAGTTTAGACTCTGCAACAGGTGTTGATGGATTAGTTTCGAAAAAAGGAATAACGCTAGCTAATTTTCCTTCTAAGACTGTTATTTTAGGTAACTATGATCCTGGTTTGGCGAGGAAAATACTTGCTGCTCATATTCCTCAATTCAAGCATTGTTATCAAAAAACTCTTGAAAAAAAGTCTAAAAAATTTAATGGAATTTTATTGTTTAATTTTCGTATAGGGGCATCAGGCTTTGTCAAAAAAGCAGGAATTTTAAATCAAGATGATTATATTCCTAGTAAAATTAAAAGATGTGCTCTGAATGTTCTAAGAGGAATTCAATTCCCACCACCTCAAGGAGGAGGTGTTGTAGAAATAAATCAACCTTTGAATTTTCAAGGAAGAGTTTTAGGTAAGTAAAAGATATACTTTTTTATTTGGATATTATTTTAATTTAGGTTTTTTACAGTATTAATATCTTCTTTTATTAAATTGATTAGAAAGAATTTACGGAAAGCTTAAATTTCATAAAGCCCGCATTTGCACATGTTGCCATCAGCTTCTTAACTTCACTGTATCTTAATGATTTCTCTACTACTAAAGATACTAAACCTGTAAATTTTTGGGCTTCATCTGTTACTTCTTCAAGTTGTTGGATTTTTTCCCTTTTTTTAACTAGTTCATCATATAGAGGTATAATTTCCCCAGCGACCAACGGGAAATTACTTTCTTTTGATTTGTCTTTATTCTCATATATCTTTTTTTCATCAACCCATATTGAGTTTTTTGAAGCTTGGACTAAAACACCATTGAAACTTGGTGTGCTTGATTCAGAAAAAGGTAATGAAATTTCTTTTGGTATGGATTGAAGGACTCCCGTAGTATTATAATTTTTTAATAGGAAAAATAATAATATGATTAAAATATCTAAAAGTGAGGTTATATCTACATCAAAAGATGATTTTGTTTTTCTTGAAAACTTTTTCCTTAATGATTTGTTTGATGACATAGTAGCTTATTTAAACCTTTTCAAAAATTATTTTATTAAATAGTTCTTTTATTTTTATTTCACCGTTCTCTTTATCATTTATATAAACTGACTCATCTGTGTTCCTAAAATATCTTATATTATCGAGGACTTTAATTAGATTCTCATACTCTAAATTGAATAGAGGGTCGATAATGATAGTTTTTTCTTTTTTGTGCTCTTTTTTGATGGCAATTAAAGTTCTATGTAATTCCTCTAGGTCATATGTGTTATCTTCTTTATTTTTTATATCTTTAATGGTTTTTAAAGGAGCACCAGATAATAGAGTTAGTGATGACTTTTTTAATTGGAGTGTTAAACCTAAAGGTTCCTCATCTGTTTTTTTATTATCACTTTCTGAAATTATTGGAATATCTATGGGTATTTCGAATATTTGTTTTAAATCAGAGGAAAAAAGAAGGAAAAAAATAAAAATAAATATTGCGTCCAGTAGTGGTGTTAGATTTGGTTTGCCTGGAAGGACTTTCTTTTTCCGTTTGCTTGGTTTTTTATACATAATGTTTTTTAAGAAGGTTTTTGTTTTTTTGTTCCCAAAAAATCCAATAATTTAACAGAGTATTCATCTATTTCATTAATGATTTTGTCTGACTTTGAAGTGAGGTAAGTGTGAATTATCATCATGCTTATTGCTGATACAAGTCCAAAGTAAGTTGTATTCATTGCAGTTGAAATACCTTGTGTTAACAATTGTGACTTTTGAGTTGGGTCCGCAGATGCCACTGCTGCAAATGAATTTATTAATCCCTGTATTGTTCCGAGTAAGCCTATTAACGTAGATATGTTTGCAACTAGATTTAAGTAATTCAATCTCAGCTCAATTCTAGGTATTACTTCCAGAGCTGTTGCATCCACTGCATTTTGAATTTGGCTTATTGATTGGGATGCCCTTTTTAAGCCGCTTTTGAGTACTCGGGGTAGCATAGCTCCAGTTCCAGAGCAAATCCTAATAGCACCTTGAATATCGTTAGAAAGAACATACCTTTGTATTTCATTCATAAAAGATGCGCCATCTACATCAAACTTTAAAGAAAGTTTTAAAAACCTCTCTAGAGATATGGCCAAGCCAAAGGTCCAGACTGCGAGGATGGCCCACATAAAAGACCCACCATCTTTCCAAAAGATTGCAAGTCTATTAATTAATTCATCAGGAGAAACCTCGCCCATCATCCAACCTTTTTTTTAAGATAGTTACTAGAGTACTCTCTTAAATTTTAGTTGATGTAATTCCATTTATTTTTTTGGGGAAGGATTTGCCTAACTCTTTGAATAATGGATGGGAATCTATTCTTGATAATTCTCTGGAAATAGTTCTCTTTCGATACCTTCAATCATTAGGTGAATGGTTTTGATATGTATTTCTTGAATGCGATCAGTTGTATTTGAGTCCACAATTATGGGGTAGTCTACCAAGGACTTAAGTATTCCCCCACCTTTGCCTAGGAGGCCTATTACCTTTAAGTTTTTTTTCTTCGCAATTTCTGTTGCAAGAATAACATTTTTTGAGTTTCCACTCGTTGAGATTGCGAGAAGGCAATCTCCTTTATTCCCCCAGGCTTCAATATATCTGGAAAAGACCTCGTCATAACCGAAGTCATTAGCAACGCAGCTTAAATGGCTTGGGTCTGCGATTGCTGTCGCTGGTAAAGGTTTTCTGTTTTTTCTGTAACGTCCAGTAAGTTCTTCTGCAAAGTGCATTGCGTCGCACATCGAGCCACCATTACCGCAACTAAAAACGCTTTTTCCTTCCCTGAAAGTCAGGATAAGCTGCTTGATTGCTTCACTTAATTGAAAAATGTTTTCTTTGTTTGTGATAAACGAATCAAGTGTTTTTGCACCTTCTTCAAGACCAAGGACTATATGATTTGACACAGGCGCTAATCCTAGTAGAGCTCTTCCAAGCTTTTTTTAATTTCTTCTTTAGGTTGTAAGCCAACGAGTGTTTTAGCAGCTTCTCCATTTTTGAAGAATATCATCGTAGGAATGCCTCTGATTCCATATTTTTGTGCTAAGTCGCCATTTTCATCGACGTTTACTTTAATGACCGCAGCCTTATCACCTACTTCTTGAGCAACTTCATCTAGAACAGGCGCTAGGGATCTACATGGTCCACACCACTCTGCCCAAAAATCAACGAGAACTGGTTTTTCTGATTTAAGTACATCAGTGTCAAAATTTTCTTGATTTGTTTTTCCTACTCCACTCATGGGAATCTCCTTGAAACGATTTCAATACTCATATAACAAGCTTGATGTTTTGTATAGAATCGTGGAATAAGAAAGGCGTTCAGCAATTGAAAAAATTTCTTATTTCGAAAAATGGACCTTTAAAATAAAATATTACTATGAACAGGAAATACTTTCTTAATTCTCCCCAAAAAGTCGCTCGTTTAACTCGGCTTATAGCTAAGGCGATCGACCTTTTTATTGTATTGATTGTGTCGATACCGTTCTACCCTGGCGGAGTGCTTCTTGGTGTGATTTATATCTCTGTTTGTGATGCTTTGCGTGGAGGTCAGTCAGTCGGAAAGAAGTTTATCGGCTTTTCAGTTATATCCTTAGATGACGGAAGACCCTGTTCCTATAAGCAATCATTTATAAGAAATTTACCTTTATCGGTACCTTTTATTTTTTCCATTTTTCCTTTTTGGGGGTGGATCTTCTCGGTTCTTATTTCACCTCCTTTAATACTTTTAGAAGTATACCTCCTGTTTAAGCTTGATTCGGGGCATCGTCTTGGCGATGTTATGGCCGATACCTCAGTTGTGTCACTCACTGGTGCAAAGATTTCCTCTAAAAAACAACCTTCAAGCTGGTTTGAAACAAGTCGCGGTGTCTAATTCGTATCCAATTTTTTCTTTCTAATGAACTTTGAATTCAGCCTTTTTTTGCTGTTTGGGAAGTGCTACAACCAACGAAAAGAATGGAGAAGAAATAATGGAAAAAAGGCTCGTTATTGTTGATATTAGTAGCTTTATTTTTAGGGCATTTTACGCAATTAGACCCATGAATGCTCCAGATGGCACTCCGACAAATGCGATAAATGGCGTTTTGTCTATGTTGTTAAAGCTGATTGAAAAATATGAACTATCTCATCTTGTATTGGCCCAAGACTCGAAAGAAAAGACTTTCCGCCATGATATGTATGATGAATATAAGGCAAACCGTTCTGAGCCTCCAGAGGACTTAATTCCTCAATTTACTCTTATCAATAACATGACAGAGAAAATGGGTTTACAGTGTAAACAGATTATTGGTTATGAGGCAGATGATATTATAGGGAGTTTGTGCACCCAATGGAAAACCCATTTTAAAGAGGTTTTAATTGCTTCCAGTGATAAAGACCTAATGCAGTTTGTTGGTGGAAATGTCTTCATGTTAGATACCATGAAGGACATTAAATATGATACCGACCGTGTAAAAGATAAAATGGGTGTTTGGCCAAATCAAATAGTCGATTTTTTATCAATTGTTGGGGACTCATCTGATAATGTTCCTGGTATGAAGGGCATCGGAGTAAAGGGAGCATCGCAACTGCTTGCTCAATATGGGAGCCTCGATGGTTGCATCGAAAATAAACATGAACTTAAGGGAAAGAGAGTTATTGATGCTTTTAATAACTATATTGCTGAAGCTGAGTTGTCTAAAAAACTTGTTAGCATAAAGTGCGATCTTGAATTAGGTTTGGATGTTGAAGAGTCCAAGCTGCTTTTCTATCCAACGGAAGATTTGATTCAATTTTTAAAAGACTTAGGTTTTAAAAGGGATGTTGTTCGTTTAGAGAAATTAGCCCTCAGTCTAGATGCTCCAGGTGAAGAGTCAGAAAAGCTTGGTGGAGTGGAACAATTTGATTATCTTATTGTTAATTCAGAGACCGAAATTAATGAAATTAAGTCTTTATTTGATAAAAGTGAGCAATTATCTCTTTATACTGAGTTCAAAGAATCTAGCTCGATTAAAAAAGATATAGCGGGAGTTGCCATTTCTTTTGAGGGAAAGAAATCCTTTTATTTTGATTCAGAGTCAAAATTTTTGGGAGCATTTTTTAAATTGATAGAAGAAAAGCCATCTGTTGAAGTTATCTCAGAGCATTCCAAAAGAGACCACTTCTATTTAAAGAAAAATGTTGAGAAATTTAAGGGAAAGTTTTTTGATACTGTTCAAGCACATTATGTTGTTGATAGCTCTGGAAACCACTCCTTTGAAAGAATGGTTGAAAATAATTTAGGTATAGAAGTCTCTAAGTTAGATAAAAAAGATGGCCCTTTTGTAGAGCTTCCAATTATGGAAAGATCAAAGTATTTGGGAGCTAGAGCTTGTTCTAATTTTCTTTTGGCAAGTAAATTAAAAAAAGATTTGGATGATTTCGGATTAAAATCAGTCTATTTTGATATCGATTTAAAGTTGCTTCCTATTCTTGCAAATATGGAGCAAGAAGGGATTTTGATTAATCATAACTTCTTTAAAGAGTTGGAGGAAGAGTTTCAAGAAAAATTAAAAGGTATTGAGGGTCAAGTAAAAGAAGCTCTTAGTGAAATTAATGAATCTACAGAAGTAAATCTTCGTTCACCTAAGCAAGTAGGGTTTTTACTTTTCGAAAAGCTAGGTTTACCTGTTATTTCCAAAACTAAAACCGGTTACTCAACAAGTGCAGAAGTATTGGAGGAGTTGGATGCCAAAGGTCTAAGTAGCATCCCAAGAATGATTATTCATTTTAGAGAAATTGATAAATTATTAAGCACTTATGTTCGTGCTATTCCAGAACTTGTAGACTTAGAATCAAAGAGAGTGCATACCCATTTCAATCAACATACCGCTGCTACTGGGCGTTTATCTTCTGTTCATCCCAATCTTCAAAATATTCCAATAAGGTCTGACAATGGAAAAAAAATAAGAAAGGGTTTTATAGCTTCACCAGGGAAGCTTTTATTAACAGCAGATTACTCTCAAGTTGAGCTTAGAATTTTGGCCCATTTTTCTGAAGATCCTACAATGGTTAAATCCTTTCTAGATGGACTTGATATCCATGCTCAAACGGCTTCTGAAGTTTTGGGTGTCTCAATAGACCAAGTTAGCCCTAATGATAGATCAATGGCAAAAGCTGTGAACTTTGGGCTTATGTATGGTCAATCGTCTTTTGGGTTGGCAAAAGCTTTAGGTATTTCAAGAAGAGATGCAAAGAATTATATAACGATGTACTTTGAAAGGTTTAATAAGGTCAAAGGTTATATGGACTCACTTAAGGAGGTTTGTGAGGAAAAAGGCTATACACAAACTTTATTTGGCCGAAAAAGGTTTTTACCTGATATAAACTCCAAAAATAGGACTATAAAGTCTGCTGCGGAAAGGATTGCGGTGAATAGTCCTATCCAGGGGACGGCAGCAGACATTATCAAGATTGCGATGATCAATATCTCCGACTCACTAAAAGAGGAAGGTCTTAAATCCAAAATGTTGCTTCAGGTGCACGATGAGCTCATTTTTGAAGTTTTGGAAGAAGAGATTGATGCGTTAAGACATATCGTTAGGAGTCGGATGGAAGGGGTTGTGAAATTGAAAGTTCCCTTAAGTGTGGATATGTCGCTTGGTGTTAATTGGTATGACTTGAAGTGACTTGTTGCTGTGCGATGTTCTTTTTAGGCTTCTTTTTTTTCAAGGTACACTTGACAGCGGTTTGATACATATTAGATTGTTTTGGACAATTTTTAATAGCTTGTAATCGAACTTCTATCGAAGATAGATCTATACAACGGAGGAAATTATGCAAGTAAGACCATTACAGGACCGCGTTCTTGTTGAAAGGTTGGAAGAAGAAACTAAAACTGCCAGTGGGATTATCATCCCAGATAATCATGCAGAAAAGCCAGCTCAAGGGAAGATCGTTTCTGTTGGACCTGGTTACCGTTTAAATGACGGAACAGTTAGGTCATTGGATGTCAAAGAGGGAGATAAGATCCTTTTTGGTAAGTATTCTGGTACAGAGGTTAAGGTTGAAGGTCAGGAATACCTCATCATGAAAGAGGATGATATTCTTGGTGTTCTTCATTAAGAAGCTGTAGAAAGCATATTTTATTGTTTTAGAATTAAGTGTGTTTATTGATTAGATAGTTATTTATAAATAATAGGAGTTATAAAAATGGCTAAAGAACTAAAGTATAGTGAAGACGCGAGAGGCTCGATCCTTCATGGTGTTAACTCTCTTGCAAATGCTGTAAAAGTTACTCTTGGACCTAAAGGAAGAAATGTTGTTATTCAAAAATCTTTTGGTGCTCCAAGTGTTACAAAAGATGGTGTAACTGTTGCCAAAGAAATTGAGTTAGAAAACAATTTTGAAAATATGGGCGCTCAAATGGTTAAAGAAGTTGCTCAAAAAACAAATGATGATGCTGGTGACGGAACAACGACTGCTACAGTTTTAGCACAAGCTGTTTACCGTGAAGGTGTTAAGTTTGTTACAGCAGGCCATAACCCAATGGAACTTAAAAAAGGTATCGATGCCGCTGTTGCAACTGTTGTTGCAGAATTGAAAAAATCTAGCAAGAAAGTAGAATCTAAAGAAGAGATTTCTCAAGTTGGAACGATCTCTGCTAACAACGATAAAGAAGTAGGTTCTTTACTTGCTGAAGCAATGGAAAAAGTTGGTAATGACGGTGTTATTACAATTGAAGAGTCAAAAACTGCTGAGACAACTTTAGACGTTGTTGAAGGTATGCAGTTTGATCGTGGGTATTTGTCTCCATACTTTGTAAACAATTCTGAAAAAATGGAAGTTGGTTTTGATGACCCATACATCTTGATCACTGACAAGAAAATCAGCTCAATGAAAGAACTTCTTCCTATCTTGGAAAAAACAGTTCAAACAAATAAGCCACTTCTTTTGATTGCTGAAGATATCGAAGGCGAAGCTTTGACAACTCTTGTTGTTAACAAGCTAAGAGGGTCTTTGAACGTTGCTGCTGTAAAAGCTCCTGGCTTTGGCGACAGAAGAAAAGAAATGCTAACTGACCTTGCAACTTTGACTGGTGCTACAGTTATTTCTGAAGAACTAGGAAAAACTCTAGAGGCTGCTGACGTTACTGACTTAGGTACTGCAAAAAGAGTTAACATCGACAAAGAAAACACAACTGTTGTTGATGGCGCTGGTGCAAAAGCTGATGTTGATGCAAGAGTTGCGACTATTAGAAAGCAAATTGAAGAAACATCTTCTGACTACGATAAAGAAAAGCTTCAAGAAAGACTAGCTAAGCTTGTTGGTGGTGTAGCTGTTATTAATGTTGGAGCTCCAACAGAAACAGAAATGAAAGAAAAGAAAGATAGAGTTGAAGATGCTCTTAATGCTACTCGTGCAG
Organism: Halobacteriovoraceae bacterium; assembly: GCA_002715375.1. Classification (GTDB taxonomy): domain Bacteria; phylum Bdellovibrionota; class Bacteriovoracia; order Bacteriovoracales; family Bacteriovoracaceae; genus UBA7317. The sequence continues at coordinate 437 of PAZA01000057.1, read as the reverse complement.
CTGTTGAAGAAGGTATTGTTGTTGGTGGTGGTGCCGCTTTAATCCACGCAACGAAAGCTCTTGACAGTGTTAAGGCAGAAGGTGAGGAGCAAGCATTTGGTGTTAAGATTATCAGAAGAGCTCTTGAAGAGCCTCTAAGACAAATCTCTTCTAACGCTGGTTTCGAAGCTTCAGTTGTTGTAAACGAAGTTAGATTGAGCAAGAGCAAGTCTTATGGATATAACGCTAGAGAAGATAAGTACGAAGACCTTGTTAAAGCAGGTATCATTGATCCTACAAAAGTTGTTCGTTCAGCTCTTCAAAACGCGGCTTCTGTTTCAGGCTTAATGCTTACAACTGAAACAATGATTGCAGACCTTCCAAAAGATGAGCCAGCAGGAATGCCAGGCGCCCCAGGAATGGGAGGAATGGGAGGAATGGGTGGTGGAATGCCAATG
>PAZA01000056.1 GCA_002715375.1 Halobacteriovoraceae bacterium | reverse complement strand
TCCATGCCATCAACAATTATTGCATTATCCTTATTCGACTTCTTTTTAACAGATCTTGTAAGCTTTTTTGAAAATGTCGTTATTTCCTCAATTTTATCTTCAAAATTTTCTTCAACAATTTTATCTTTTAATGATGGAATAGACTTCAAAATTGATTTCGTCTGCAAACGACCTGAACCTATTGAAATAAAAAGCTCATCGTCACTTTTCAATTTAAATTCTCTAATAACCCTTTCGATATCTCCATTTTTTACCAATGCTTTAATTGAAGTTGAGAATACCTTTAAGGATTTTTCAAAAACTTCCTGACCCAATTCTCTATGTTTTGCTCTTTCAACTTTATGAAGCCATTGCTTAATTCGGGACTGGGCCCTCCCTGTTTTTGCAATTTTTAACCAGTCTTTCGAAGGAGTTTGCGTCTTTGAAGTAAGGATCTCAACTGAATCTCCAGACTTAAGTGTATACTTAAGGGGAACCATCTTAGAATTAACCTTGGCTCCGACACAATGGTTGCCAACCTCAGTATGTATTGCGTAAGCAAAGTCTATAGGTGTCGCACCATATCTTAATTCCCGAACATCACCTTTTGGAGTAAAAATAAAAATTCCACCAGAGTCTAGGTCTGACTTAACGGCTTCCATAAACTCGCTAGAACTTTCAACGTTTTTATTAAATTCCAAAAGTTCTTCAACCCATTGAAGTTGACTCTTAGTAGAACCACTAACAAGGCCCTCTTTATATTTCCAATGGGCAGCGACTCCGGTTTCGGCCACTTCATCCATTTCATGAGTTCTTATTTGAATCTCAATTCTTTCAGCGCCCGGACCAATAACAGTTGTGTGAAGACTTTGATAATTATTAACCTTTGGAATAGCAATATAATCCTTAAACCTTCCAGGAATTGGAATAAATGAAGAATGTATAATCCCCAAAGCTTTATAACACTCAGTTATATTACTGACGATTAATCTAAAGGCAAGAATGTCTTGTATCTGTTCAAAATCAACACCTCTAGAAATCATCTTCTTATAAATGGAATAGAAATGCTTAGGCCGCCCTCTTACTTCTACCTTTAAAGAATAACTAAGAAGCTTTTCCACCATCTCATCTTTAACAGAATTGATATAAAGCTCCCTTTCAGATTTTTTCATGGCCACTTTTTCGGCAAGCTTATAATAGGTTTCAGGCTTTAAAAACCTAAGGCATAAATCTTCAAGTTCAGCTTTAACGGAATTGATTCCTAGTCGGCTCGCCAGAGGCACATATATATCAAGTGTCTCTTGCGCTATTTTCTTTTGTTTTTCATCTGAAACATATTGAAGAGTCCTCATATTATGCATTCTATCGGCTAACTTGACGATTATTACCCTCAAGTCCTTGGCCATGGCCACAACCATTTTTCTGAAGTTTTCCGCTTGAGACTCTTCTTTTGTTTTAAATTTAATTTTTGATATTTTTGTTAGACCAACAACAACTTGGGAAATAGATTCCGAAAACTCTTTTTCGATATCCTCTGGAGTAACGTCACAATCTTCTATTGTGTCATGAAGGAGACCTGCAATAATACTGTCCAGGTCCATTCTCAACTTTATAAGAGTGCTGGCCACATTTAGAGGGTGGGTAATATAACTCTCCCCAGAGCTCCTCTTTTGGCCTGTATGGGCGCGATCAGCAAAATGAAAAGCCTTTCTGAGCATTACAAAATCTGCATCAGGATAGTAGGCTTGGACCCTTCTAACAAGGTCTTCTATTTTTACATCTCGTTCGTGAGAGAAATCCAACGGTCGATGCAAACTAAACTCCTAAAACTTTTCCAACAATTTCTTTTAATTTCGCATAGGAAGATTCAAATTCGTCATTGACTAAACAATAGTCATAGTCGTTTTTTCTAAGGATTTCCTTTTTTGCATTATTTAAACGCCTTTTAATTATTTCATCCTTATCTGTTGCTCTTCCCCGAAGCCTCTTTTCTAAATCTTCTAATGAAGGTGGTGCAATAAAAATAATATTGGCCTTATCCCCAAAATAGTCTTTAAAGCTATCAGCACCCTGAACGTCAAGGTCGAAAATAAGACTTTGTCCCTTTTTCAAAGCCGTATCAATAAATTCTTTAGAAGTTCCATAATAATTGCTATGCACTTCTGCCCATTCAATAAAAGTCCCTGCCTCAATCATTTCTTTAAAAAGCCCTACCTTGGTAAAAAAGTAGTGGGTTCCATTAACTTCACCTTCTCTTGGAGACCTTGTTGTATGAGAAACAGATTCCAAGAGGTCTGGAAAATCCCCTTTTAAACGGCTAATAAGACTTGATTTTCCTGTTCCTGAGGGAGCAACAATAACGACAATCTTCCCCCTTTCCTCCATATCCACCAAATTGATCCCCTCTCTATTTTACTCCAGATTAAGAGCTTGTTCCCTTATTTTTTCAAGTTGGACCTTCATTTGTATAACTGCCTGGCTAACTTCTTCTAAGATCGACTTAGAACCAATTGTATTAACCTCTCTACCAAGCTCCTGGATGAAAAACTCCAACTTCCTTCCAACTTCACCACCATGTTTTAACATCTCATCAAGCTTTATCAAGTGGCTCTTTAACCTATCTATTTCTTCAGAGACATCCAACTTCTCTAACGTGTATATGACTTCCTGCATAAACCGACTTTCATCAATTTTATAATCTTTTGAAAACTCTTTTTCAAACTTTTCTCTAAATTTATTCTTAACAGGGGTCGAAAAATCATGAACTTTTTTTTCAATTTCCACTAGATAGGACTTAAAAGAATTTAGATGACTCTCAATGACCTGAATCATTCTCTCACCCTCTTGAGCCCGTGTTTCTTTCAATAAATCAAGGGCCCTTGAAAAGGTGTTAAAAACTAGCTCTTTAACAATTTCAATTTCTTTTTCATTATCCTGGTCTTGAAAGAACTCACTCCTTAAAAAGTCAGTTGCTTGAAATGAGAAGCTCAGCGAGGAATCACTCTCTATTTCCTTCATGTCTTTTATAAAGTTCTTCACTTTTTCTTTATCTATATGTGCAAAGGAGTTTTCTTTAGAAGCTTTTCTTAAATTAAAATATAAATCAAAACTCCCCCTTTTAAACACTTCACCTAACCTTTTTTTAAGAGGTCCTTCAAAGCTACTTAAAAGGGATGGCCCCTTAAATCGAACATCCCGAAATCGATGATTTACACTCTTCATTTCTACAGTTAGTGAATAGGAGTTATTACTGCTTTCTGACCTGCCGAAACCGGTCATAGATTGGAAAGACATTCAATAAACCTCTCAATTTTAAAATTAAATGATTAATTAAGGAATATTTCCTTGGAACTCTTAGTGAGAATCAAAGCTTACCTGGCAAATTGTTTCATTACCCATATTTCTGAATTTTTTAAACCTTGAATCCGTAAGCTCTTTAGCCGAAATTCCTGCTAAGGAATCCAACTCTTTCGATAGTCTATTTTTCATAGTTTTAAAAACTTTTTGGTGGTCTCTATGAGCTCCTCCAATAGGCTCTTCGATAGTTCCATCAATAACACCTAACTCCTTAGCTTTTGATGGAGAAAGTTTTAGAGCTTTTGACGCCTTTTCCCCTTTCTTCGGATCTGCCCAAAGAATAGAGGCACAAGATTCAGGAGAAATAACAGAATAGATCGAGTACTCCATCATTAAAACTTTATCCGCTATCGCTATACCTAAGGCACCTCCAGAACCACCTTCACCGATAATAACTGAAATAATAGGAACTTTAATATCAAACATCTCTGCTAAATTCTCAGCGATGGCACATGCCTGGCCACGTTCTTCTGCGCCAATACCAGGGTAGGCTCCCGGAGTGTCGACAAAGGAAACAATGGGGATATTAAACTGATCAGCAAGCTTCATAATTCGGATTGCTTTTCTATACCCTTCAGGTCTTGGCATTCCAAAATTTCTATGGACTTTGTCTTTAGTTTTTCTTCCTTTTTCAATTCCTAAAACAGCAACTTTTCTACCATCTAGATAGCCAAAACCCACAATAATTGAAGGGTCATCTGCAAATCTTCTATCGCCATGGAGCTCATGAAAGTCACTTATAACTTCACTGATATAGTCAGAAGCATGAGGCCTGTTCGGGTGTCTAGAAAGTTGAACTCTTTCCCATGGAGAAAGGTTTCCATAAATTTCAGTAATTAATTTATCTACTTTCTTCTGAAGTGCACTAACTTCAGTAGACAAATCTAAGTGAGGCCTCCCGGAAACCCCTCTCAAGTCTTGGATCTGATTTTCCAAATCCCTTACAGGTTTCTCAAAATCTAGTGTGTAGTTTCCAGTATGATCGCCCATTTATTACCTCTCACAATGACCTTTTATTTATGGCCAACTTTTCTAATACAATAGATCAAAAATGTACATGATTGTCCAAATTAGACTGAAAGGTCAACATAAGACTAAAGAGAAAAATGTCAAATTTTGTTAAAAATCCCAACCCTGAACAATTCCAGATTCAAAAAAGACATTTTTTCTTGACCTACCGTGATAAAAAGTCCATTTCTCGTTTTCCATTCGAGGATTTCCTGCATACTCTACCTTTTCCGGAGAACCCCAGGACCTTCTTACTGCGCCCTTTGTCATACCTACAAAAAGTTGCCTCTTCCTAATTGCCCGCCTTTCCAAATTTGAGTACCCGGTATCCTTAAAATCCAACCTTCTTAAGTCGCCTCTTTTCCTTGATAGGTAACCCAAACGATCTTCCATCGGAAGGTTGAGGTAATATATTCTTTCAGAATCACTATCAAATAATTCTCTGCTACTTCTATAGCGTCTCGACTCTCTTTTACTTAATCGACTTTCTTTATAATTAAGCTCACTTGATAAAAAGTTATTTAGATCTCTTTTTTTGCGTTTTTTGTGGGTTAGGGGGGTTCTTCTTTCAATTTCTCTTTTTGAACGAAACTGCTTTCCTGTATCTCCAGAAATGACTTCGAAGTCTTTTCTTGGAACAAAAAAACCATCTTTCACCTCATCCATTTCTTTCAAAAAAGTCCTTTGATGAAGCCAACTGGAGCATCCGGCATTGAGAAAAAGGATTATAAAAATAAAAAAATTGCCTTTAAGACTTAAGAACATTTTTTGACGTCCTAGTTAAGATGACAATCTTTTCTATCGGAAACAGTGACTATTCATGAATAAAAGATGATTTGGAAAAACAATAGGGTATTTTTTGCCAACAAGTATGAGGAAAACTAATTTAAATACACCCAAATACCGTTATAATAAGACGTACATATTGGAGGAATCAATTTGCAAAAATTAGTTGATAAAATTAATGCTATTCTTTTAAAAATTTTTGCAATGGTTAAGTCTGCAATTAAAAACCTCACTCCAAATATAATAAAAGACTTACAAACTAAATTTCGTAAAAAGAAGGAGGAAAAAAAGAAAGAAATCATTGATAAAATGCATAATGTTAAAGATAAAACAGTCGTTTTTACAAAAAAATCCCAAAAAGAATTAAAAAACATAAAGCGAGTTACCTCAAAAAAAGTTCGGCAAACTAACGAATGGATTGAAAATTTTAGTTTAAAAAAAATTGACTTCAAAAAAATATTTAATTCACTTTACTTACTTATTTCAAACTCTATAAAAAAAGTCATAACCTTTTTTAGAATTGTTCCTAAAGAGAAAATTAAGAATTTTCTGATCTTCTTCTCACTATTTATCGTTATCATCCTCATTGGGTTCAGGTCTTTAAACGAAATCGTAAAAAAAAGAACAGGCAAAGATATCTTTACTTTTAAGAAAGAAGAAAAAAAAGGGCCTGATACATCTGACTATGTAAAAAGGCCTGATTATTTCCTAGGAGATAAAAAACAATTTTCTTTGCAAAACATTGATCTTCCCATTTATGTAGAAAATATTAATGCCATAAGAATGCTTACCTTTGATTTTACAGTAGAAGGATCCAACCGTTATATAGCTGCATACTTTAGCTCACGTGTTAATGAAAACCTTATTAAGGACCAATTAAATAATAGCATTGAACCAATCGTTCCATCCTTTCCTTTAAAAGAGGAAGGTAAAAGAATTATTAAACTTAAAATCAAAGAAGAAATTAATGAACTCGTTCAGAAATTAAAAATTAAAGGGCACATCTCCGAAGTTTATATAAACAACGTTCTTGCCAATTAAAAACATCTACTTAACATAAAGCTTTTATACTTCTTACAAAATTTCTTAAGGTATTCTTTGAAATATCTAAAACTCTTGAAGCTTCATCCAAATTCTCTCGACAATATTTGAATACGTTATAAGCGTATCTTTTTTTTACCTCTTCAAGTGTTAAATGAGGCTTTCTTGATAAGTCTGCTCTAAAGAAATCTTTCTCATGATCTACAAGGTCTTCATCAATTGAATCAAACTCAATTTTATTACCCTTACTTAAAAGCTTCTTCTTTTTCAAATGAGAAATTAGTTGCCTAATATTTCCAGGCCAAAAAAGCTTTTTATAATAATCCTGAAGAGAAGGATGAATATAAATTCCCTCTTTTAAAGAAAAGTCCCTACAAATTCTCTCCAATAATGATAAATCTTCTCTTAATGGTGGAAGCTGTAACTTCACACCTGAACTAATTCTGTAAAAAAAGTCTTGCCTCATTTTTCCTTTATGAACTAGATCCTTCAAACTTTTTCCTGAAGCAAAAATAATTCTTACATCAGTTTTTCTGAGTTTTTCACCTCCTACTTGCCTAAATTCGTTAGTATCCAAGAAAAGTAGTAATTTTGTTTGTATATTAATTGGGAGAGAATCAATTTCATCCAAAAAAAGGGTTCCCTTATCAGCAAAAAGAAAAGCACCTTGCTTTGTCCCAAAAGCACCCGTAAAGGCTCCTTTAATGTGGCCAAAAAGCTCTGACTCAATAAGGCCTTCCGAATAAGAAGCAAGGTTAATCTGAACGAACTCACCTTTTCTATTACTTTTTTCATGAATAATTTTGGCCAGTCTGGATTTACCTGTACCAGTTTCCCCTTCAATAAGGATGTTTAAATTTGAGTTTAATATACTGGGGTTTTGAAGAAGATCATTTTCTTTAGAGTTTAAACATTCTTCAGTTGGAGGTTTAAACTCTAATCTATGAAAGCCTAAGTCTACAACATCACCCCTCTCTATAAATGAACTATAACTTAAAACGCCATTTATTTTGAAAGGACTACCTGAATAAGAATTCAGAAGATACCTGCCTCCTTTTTCAGAACTCTTTAAAAAAACTGGAGTAAGACTTAGAGAAAAGGAGACCTTATCACCCATTAGGTTTGGTAAAAAGATATTAAAACCTTTTACTTCTGTATCAAAGTTATTAGAAGGAAAAAAAGAAAACTGGGTTCTATTTAAAACTATTTTTTTGCTCTTTCCCTGCATTGGTTTAATTAACAAAACGTCTCTATATCTGACTCCATTTAACTCTAATGAGGAGGCATCCATTTTTTTCCAAAAAGGCAGTCTCGTTATTAATGAATCTTCTTCTAAGTTTTTTTCCATAAACGACTCCTATTTTTTTGACATCAAATTAAAGCAAACAAATCAATGCCAACTATATTCAAAATAAGTGCCAAACCCTTTCAAATGTAATTTTAGATATTTACAGGGGAAACCATTGGTTCACTTTTTGAACCGGGACAAGATTAAGCAAATGAATTTTATTTATTATACTTTTTCACCTAATCGGTTTCACCATTTGAATAAGGGAAGTAAGTGTATTATAACAGGCCATCATTTGATTCATCGTTTCAAAAAAGGAAAAAGCCTGATGTCCTTCGAGATAGTTAAAGGAAGCACAAAATTTAGATACGCCTTTAATGATCCTGCCCAATTAAAACAGTGGATGCTAAATGAGAAGCCTCTTGTTGGTCTCTGCTTTGCTGGTAGGTCCAATGTAGGAAAATCAAGCTTAATTAATGCATTATTTGGAAAAACCACTGCAAGGACCTCAAAAACCCCTGGTCGGACTAGGTCAATTAATATCTTTTCCTTTGATATTCTTCATAAAGGTGATGACGAGAAAAAAGTCCATGGGCCCTTTTTCTTAATGGACCTTCCTGGTTATGGCTATGCAAAAGTTTCCAATGAAATGTCAAAAAACTGGGATGAAATTCTAGGGTTATTTTTTAGATACTGCCCATCAACCGTTAGAGTCCTTAATATACAAGACGCTAGGCACCCAATTCAAAGTGCCGATAAGTCTTTTGCGGACTTTGTAAAAAAATTTCATCAACTAAACGCTGCTCTCATTTTGAACAAAATGGATAAGCTCAAAACTCAAAAAGAAAGGGCCCAATTAAAAAAGTCTCAAAAAACCATAAGCAAAGAGATGGCTCAATTCAAAGAGATCCACTTTGTTTCAGCCGAAAAGCAAACAGGTTTAAAAGAGCTAGAGCAGTCTATAATAAACTTTTTCCTAAACAAAGACGCTCTAAATTAGCAAAATAAAAGAAAAAGCTCATAGATATCACTCTTCATCATCCTTCTCAGAAAACTTGATTTTATTTACTTCTGACTCAATATCTCCAAGTTCTTCCTGAAGATCATCAATTTTCTCCACAAACTCACCTAAAAGTGGGTCTTCTAATTTAAGGGTATCTGCCTTCAAAGACTTATAAACAAACTTTCCTAGATCTTCATAAGCGTCATGAAGCTCCGAACTTGTCTTTGAAGCCGAAATCATTTTCTTACCAATTTCCGTGGTTTTTTTTAATTCTTCTTGAGCATGCTGCAAAACTTGCATTACTTTCTTGCTCCAATTAGGATTATTATCCATTGTTTACTCCCATGTACACAGAGACCTTTTTAGGTGATAGAATAATAATAGAAACTGAAAAGTCCAGTAATGACTCAATGTTTTGTAAAGAACATGACTCCTCTTTGAGCAACAAAAAAGCCAAATCCGGTACTATTATGGAAATTGCAAATAAACTTAAAAAACTGATACCACTTTCTTCCGACATACCAGAAGAAAAAATTAATGACCTTTTTCAAGAGCTTTTCGAAAGGTATCCTGATGGGGAAGACCCCTGGGGGCTCAACCTTGAAAAAACCCAAAAGGTCGTGGAGACGCTCTACCCACTTTATAAGGATTATTTTAAAGTTCGGCTATTTGGAAAAGAAAACGTCAAAAATAAGCCTTATATTGTAGTCGCAAACCACTCTGGCCAGATTGCCATCGATGGACTCTTGGTGGGGCTCGCTTTTGGATTAGACATATACCCACCACGGATCCTTAGAGGCATGATAGAAAGATTCGTCACCAACCTACCTTTTCTAGGGACGTGGACTGCAGAAACCGGTGCAGTACTTGGAGATAGGCAAAATTGCCTTCAATTGTTGAAACGCGGAGAAAGCGTCTTAGTCTTTCCTGAGGGCGTTGATGGCGTGGCAAAAAGTACTCCAGATTATTACAAGCTGCAAAAGTTCACAAAAGGCTTTTTCCGAATTGCACTGAGTGCCCAAGTAGAAATATTGCCTGTTGCCGTTATTGGGGCAGAAGAAACCTATCCTTACGTTTATCAAGCCAAAGGCGTTGCCAAAAAGCTTGGTCTGCCAGCCTTACCCCTTTCTCCTAGCATGCTGCTTGGACCATTAGGTTTCCTTCCTCTTCCCTCTCCAATTGATATTTATATAGGGAAACCAATTAAACCTCCTTCAGATTTACATGGGGAAGAGCAAGATCAAGATATTAGGGAGCATATTTACCAAGTTGAAAACCAAATTAAGAAAATGATTGAAGAAGGTAGAAAAAATAGAAGACCTTTTTGGGCCGTTAAAAAAGAAACCTGATCAATCCTGGAAAAGTAGGGTATGAAAAAAAGATGAAATCACCAAAACCAAAATCTATTCTTATAATAGGGATGGCTGGAGGGTTGGCCAAAATCACGGTCCACCTTCTGGCAAAAAAGTACCCAAATATTCCAATCCTAGGAGTCGACCCAAGACCAATTAAAGATGATTTCCACATAGATAACCTAGAACTTTACCAACTTCCTTATACAAGAGGAAACTTTGAAAAGTTATTTAGGGATAAAAAGTTTGACATAGTTCTTCACTTAGGAAGAATGAGCCATGTGAGTACAAACCCTGGTTATAATATTAGAAAGAGGCTGAACCTCAATATTATGGGGACCAGTCGAATCTTAGACCTCTCTTTAAAGTTTAAAATAAAAAAAGTGATTGTCCTTAGTACCTTTCATGTTTATGGAGCACTACCGGATAACCCGACCTTCTTAAAAGAGGATTCCCCACTTAGAGGCAGCTTTAATTACCCTGAACTTAGGGATGTTGTAGAGATGGACCAAATGACAACCAATTGGATGTGGAAGCATCAAAACAAGATCGAGGTCGTCGTTCTAAGACCCTGTAATATCATTGGCCCTCAGATAAAAAACGTCATAACAAAGTATTTAACGACTTCTGCAATACCAACACCTATGGACTTCAATCCTATGTTCCAATTCATCCATGAGTACGACATGGCAAATTTAATCACAGAGTCTATTGAAAAAGTTCCAACAGGTACTTTTAATGTTGCCAATAATGACGTCTTATCAATCAGAGAAGCAAAAAGTATCGCAAGCCATTCTCCTCAGTACTCACTCCCTCTTTTTCTAGTCAGTCCTCTTGCAAAAGCTCTAAATAAGACTGTGTTAAATCTTCCTGAATACATTTTAGACTACATAAAGTTTCCATGCGTTATAAATGGGAACCAAATCCTTAAACACTTTCCTAAAAACCCTATAAGGTACTCTAGTAGGGAAGCATGCGAGCTCCTAACCCTTGACTAGGTGCGCATTTTTTATGAAAGTGGCACCACTATATTGACAGGTCTATTATCATTTCCTAGTATCTGCTTTCGTGAATTTCCAGACTCTCTGGTGCAAATGGCTTTGTGGCGGAATGGTAGACGCGCTTGATTCAAAATCAAGTATCTTCGGGTGTGAGGGTTCAAGTCCCTCCGAAGCCACCACGACACACCCCTTTATTTTAAATATAAGCTCAATTTTCCCTTGAAAAGGCTTTTACCTTCTTGGAAGTTACTCTCTATGAAAAATATAAATGAACTTATAAAAGAAAGAAGAACAATTCATAGCTACTCAGACGAGCCTATAGACGATAGATTGATTAAAGAAGCAATCAATTGCGCTCTCCATGCTCCAAACCATAAGCTAACCTTCCCTATTCGTTTTACTATTATTCCAAAAAAGTTTAGAAAAGACTTATCGGATATCTCATTGATGATAAAAAGAAGAAAAGGGAAACTTCTCACATCAGAAGATGAAAACAAAGTTATTAAAAAGTTTGAAAAGCCTTCTCATATTCTCATTGTTTCGCAAATCAAGAGCACTAATCCCTTAACTTTAAAAGAGGATTATGCAACTCTTGCCATGGGTATTCAAAATTTCTCACTTTTTTTATGGGAAAAAGGTTTCGGAACGAAATGGTCTTCTGGATCAATTATAAAAGAAAGCGGTTTATACAAATTATGTGGAATAGACCCAGACAAAGAGTCTATTGAAGCCCTACTTTGGGCTGGCTTTCCAGGAAAAGAGCCTTCACCGCCAAAGAGACCTTCAGTTAATGACGTTACAAGAATTCTCGGTTCCACAAATCCTTAAATTAAAAACAGGAACTTTATATGTCTTTTCTACTATTAAAATCACTTCATATTATTTTTGTAGTCACATGGTTTTCTGGTTTATTTTATATTGTTCGCCTCTTTATTTATCACACCGAAAGTAATGAAAAAAGTGAACCTGAAAAGTCTATCCTACAAAACCAATTTAAAATAATGGAACAAAGACTCTGGTACTTTATTACCTGGCCATCGGCAGTTCTTACCCTTATTTTTGGACCATCTCTTCTTTTAAATTTTTGGCCTCTAAATGATAAGCCTTGGCTTATTGTCAAACTTCTTTTTGTTTTAGTCCTCTTCCTCTACCATCTTGGATGTCACTATATATTCAAAAGCCTACAAGATAATAAATTCCTCTATACTTCCACACAACTAAGAATATGGAATGAGGTCGCAACGATACTCCTATTTTCAATTGTTTTCCTCGTCGTTTTGAAAAACTTAGTTAGTGTCGGGTGGGGTATGCTTACACTCCTTATCCTCTCTCTTTTAATGATGGTAGGAATAAAAGTTTATAAGAAAAGAAGAGAGAGTTGATCATCTGCCTCTAATAGAGGTCAAATACTTATTTATAAAAAATGATAGTAAATGTTAGTTTGATGAGAATTGATGAGAACTTAAAATAAGAATTAAGTTAATAACAAAGGAGTTGTTATGCTTAATTTCTCTTTGAGTACCTTTTTTCTTATATTATTTAGTACAATGTTTACAATTTCAAACGCTTTACCTTCAACTCCACCTCATTCGAAACATAGAATCATAGTAAAATTTTCTAACGATAGAATTCCACAAGAACTGGCCGATAAAAAAGATCTTATATATAGGAAATTATTTCCAAAAGTCTATAGCGTTTCAGGCAAGACCATCTTTAAAATGGAAAGAATTCTTAAAAACAATCAAAACGTGGTTTATATTGAAAAAGATTTCATAGGAAGCAAAAATAAATTTAAAAATATAATTCCAATTTATCCACAATCCAATTTTTCAGAACCTGTCCCGTCCTCTTTTTTTAAAGACCCAATGGCCAAAAAGCAATGGCATCTTCACTCCGCCAAAAAATATGGCTCATCAATAGAGGAAGCATACAAAAAAAGAGTTAATGATGAAAAGGAAGAAGTCATTGTCGCTATCGTAGATACAGGAATTGACTACAAACATGAAGACCTCTTGAATAATATTTGGATAAATAAAGATGAGATTCCTAATAACAAAAAAGATGATGATGGGAATGGTTACGTCGACGACTACTATGGAATAAACACACTCATTAGAGATAGCGATGGAAAGGCTACTTCAGACCCAATGGATAAACATGGCCATGGAACTCATGTAGCTGGAATTATTGGGGCGGTTCAAAATAATGGAAAGGGAGTCGTTGGAATTTCAGAAAAAGTTAAGCTCATGGGAATCAGGACTGTACCAGGCAGGGGAGATGAAAAAGATGTAGATGTTATTGAAGCCTTCATCTATGCAGCAAAAAATGGTGCTAAAATAATCAACTGTTCATTCGGTAAAAACCATAATGAAGGTGGTAAATCTGTCCAAGAAGCGATCGATTATATTTTTAAAGAGTACGGAACCCTTGTGATTGCAGCATCCGGTAACTCCAGAAGAAACATCGATAAAAGACCCGTCTATCCTGCCTCTTTTACAAACGAAAATTTGCTCGTCGTGGCTTCAAGTCAGCAGGGAAGGGGACTATCATATTTCTCTAACTATGGTATTGAGTCTGTAGACCTGGCTGCACCTGGTTCTAGTATTTTGTCTACTTATCCAGGGAATAGATATGTGAGTCTATCTGGAACCTCAATGGCTTCACCGGTAGCAGCAGGGGTCGCAGCTGAACTTCTATCTCGTAATAATAAATTAGATGGTAAAGAGATCAAAGAGATCTTAATTCAATCTGTTTCACCAGTGAAAAGTTATAAAGGGAAACTTCTTGCGGCAGGTAGAGTCGATTTAGAAAACTCTCTTAAATATAATGAGTAAATTATCTTTTTTATTAGGATAGGGTAGGGGTGGCTTACCCATCCCTACTCAATTGAGACTCAAATCTTTTTTCACATTCATCAATTTTAGTTTCGAGATCAAAAAATTCTTCGTAGAAAGCTTCTATCCGACTTTCCAAATCATTAATTTCTTTTGATAAATGAGATATCTTTTTTCCTTCTCCACTAGCAGACATTGATATAATTTCGTTATTTTTAAGCTCTAAGCTTTTCTCATTTTCATGAATTTCTTTTTCTAGCTGCTCTCTTTTTTTCTTCAAAGGGTTTAACTCTTTAGATCTTTTTTTAATTAACTCTGCTCTTTCTTTCTTGCTTAATTTCCAACTATTTTTTTTATTTTTGTCGCTATTCAAATGGGAATGATCCTCCTCATCCCACCCTATTTTTTCAAGGAATTCATCATAATTACCCTCAAATATTTCGATCTTATTTTTTTGAAAAATGATTAATTTTTGAGCAAAGCTTTTTAACAATTTTTCGTTATGGGTAACAATCAGTGAAGCCCCTGGAAACAAATTTATTTCATTGATCAAAACTTCTACAGACTCCATATCAAGATGATTAGTAGGTTCATCCAATAAGAGAAGGTTTGTTTCAGAAGCCAATATTTTACCTAAAAGAACTCGACTTTTTTCTCCACCAGACAATATAGATATTTTTTTATGAGCCAAATCCTCAGAAAACATCATAGTTCCACAAATTCCTCGGACAGCACTTTGGGAAAGGTCAGTATTCGCAGAGTAAATCTCATCAACAATAGTATTTTCGACATTTAATCTGTTTATATTCGTTTGACCAAAATGTCCTTTTATCAAACTCGTGTGGGCCGTAATCTTCCCATCGCAGGGGCTTAGTTCCTGGGCCAAAATATTGAGTAAAGTAGACTTTCCTTTGCCATTTTTTCCAATAATACCAATCCTATCTCCCTTTTTAATTGATAAATTAAAGCTTTCAATAACTTTAGGACCATTATCATAATTGAAGTTAAGATCTTCTACTTTCATAAAGTTTTTTGAAGGACAGTCTTTATAGGGGAATTTAAAGCCAAAATGAACGTTCGATGAGTTTAATTCAATAATGTCCATTTTTTCAAGTTGCTTCAATTTAGATTGAGCTTGCTTTGCTTTTGAAGCCTTTGCCCCAAATCTATTTACAAAGCTTTCTAAGTGCTCTTTCTTTTTCATTTGGTTTTCTAGCGTTTTTTCACCAATTTTTTGATCTA
>PAZA01000055.1 GCA_002715375.1 Halobacteriovoraceae bacterium | reverse complement strand
TCTTTCTTTAATAAAATTTAGGGCCTTATAAACTTCATCTTTAGAGTTGAATCCTGATTTCTCTTCCTCATTAGAAGTCTTCACTTGAAGAAAAAATAAGAGGTCTCTGTCCTTTAAAAATTGAGGTGCTTTCTCATAAAGCTTCTCGAGAAGCTTTAGTGAGTCAACGGAATGAATAGAATAAAGGTTTTTAATTTTGAGCAATTGGTTTAATTTATTCGATTGAAGGTTTCCAATGAAATGCCATCTCACGTCATGGAAGCCCTTATCGTGAAATGCTTTTGCCTTGACCTCTAAATCTTTAACTCGGTTTTCACCGAAATTCCTATGCCCAATTTCGTAGGCCAGAAAGAGATCTTCCAAAGGGGAATATTTGGTTACAGCAACCAACTCCGCTTTCCCAATATGGGCATTAATCCTTTCAAAGTTTTGGGTCAGGACCTTTAATCTGTTTTCAGAACTTTTTGAACTGTCAGCACTCATCATTTTGACTTCTATGTGTCCTTGGAAGATTCTCCATTTTTTGGGTCATCTTCTGTTTCTTTAGGTTTGAAAGAAAAGGTCGCCTTAACTTCTACATCATACTTCTCCAAAAGTTCATCTAAAAATTTACGACCATCAACTTTTTCAAACTTTTTGCTTAGCTCCTCACGAATCATTTCCAAAAAGTCGGCCTTGGCAGACCGGGCATTTTTCTGAATCCCGGAAACAATATCTTTTGGAAGTTGAAACTCAGACAAAAAGCTTTTGATTGCATCTTCCGTCATAAAAGCAGCTCCGACACCAATAGAAACGACTCTTTTTATCGCTTCGGAAAAGCCTGAATCCTTTTCTGCTTTTTCCTTTTTTTGAGTCACTTTTAAACCCTCCCAAAATGAAAAAATAATAAAAGAAATGCTCGCTTAATTAATAACGTGGTTTCCTATCAAAGTGATGTTCCGCTTTTATATCCCGCACTGTTCCCGACTGACTCCTCATAACTTTTGAATGAGTCACCGCGCCCCAACTTTTAAACTTTACTCCTTCAAGAAAACTTCCTCCTGTCACACCTGTTGAGCAAAACATAACATCACCGGAAGCCAGCTCTTCTATATCGAAAACTTTATTAAGTTCAAAGATGCCTTTCTTCTTGGCCAACTGAATTTGCGTCTCATCTTCAGGTTTTAAAATTCCCTGAAAACCTCCTCCCATACAACGCAGGGCTGCTGCTGCAACGACACCCTCGGTGGCCCCGCCTATTCCAAAAAGGATATCAATTCCCGACTCCGACAAGCAAGTGCTTATAGCACCGGCAACATCTCCATCCCGTATAAGTTGAATTCTTGCTCCTGCGGCCCTCACATCATCGATAAGATCAAAATGTCTTTCCCTATCTAAGATCACAGCAGTTAAGTCGCTTACCCGGCAGCCTTTAACTTCGGCTAACCTTTGTAAATTCTCTTTAGGAGTTTCCAAAATATCGATAACCCCTCTTCCTTCTGGCCCTGTTCCAATCTTTTCCATATACATTCCCGAAGGAACAGGAAGAAGACTTCCTTCATCAGCTATGGCCATAACTGAAAGTGAATTTTGGCCTCCCATAGCGCAAACCTCCACCCCTTCTAAGGGGTCCAGGGCTATTTCTAATTGGGGACCACGACCTGACCCTACTGTTTCACCAACTTTAAGAGATGAACTTTCAGCAATATCACCTCCAGCACCAATAACCACAGTTGCTTTACATTCAACAGAGTCCAGCATACAACGCATGGCTTCAATGGAAGCAGCGAAAGCTCCCTCTTCATCACCCCTCCCCATAAAACGAGCCGAAGCAATGGCAGCCATTTCGGTTACTCGGACAAACTCCAAAGCGAGATTTCTATTCATGTTTTACCTCATTACTCTCGATCATTTTAGATATAAAAGGTGGACACCTCTCCTACGGCACTGATAACACTTTAGAGGCTTCATTATAAAAACAAAATTCACTATAGGAAAGCTCCAAAACAATTCACAAGAAAAGAAATTAACCTCGTAGTTTTCTCATGACAAAATCTTGGCCTTCTTTCTCTAGCTTATCGGTCCCTAACTGGGAAACAACTAGCATGGCAAACTGAATTTTACTGTCATCCTGGACTTCGTCAACTTTAAAAACCACTTCATCTTTTTCCGAAAGAGGCATATCAAGAGATCTTTGAGTTCGGACTGTCCCAGTCATTAAACCCCTACCATCTTCCCATTCAATAAAAGTATTCATAAGAATAAGTTGAAATTTTGAAATTGCTTCATCCTTATATTTCCAAAGAAACAAGTCGCTTGGCCCATCACCTCGAAGCCACAAATTTAAATCATTGGGAATATCGTAATCCAACTCCAAAAACGGTATGGGTTTCATATTTCTGGCCACATTTTCATGAGACATGAAAGACTTCACCGTCTCAAAAAGAGGTTCTCCACCTTGAAAGGCAACTCCAAACCTATTCCCTCTAACCCATTTTACCTGGCCCTTCAATTCAAGACTTTGTCCCACCCAGTGAAGACAACCTTCAAGAACATCCTCGTTTTCATAAGGTATCTCACCATTTTTCAAACACAGCTGCATACCAGTAAGAGAAATTTCTTTCACTTCATATACTTTTTTTTCTTTCGTTTGAAACTCTTTAAAAGTGAGGTAGCAAAGAGGATATCGTGGAAGAACTCTTTTCTCTAATTGCTCAAAATCTGTCTTTATTAAGCTTAATCCACCCATTTACCCCTCCTTCCCTAGAGATTATGTATCTAGAATAGACCCCCTGTCCCATTAATGTTAGATGGAAAAAGAAGCCTTCGCACTTAATCATCGATGATGACTTCTAGACTTATTTTCTTGGTTTTGATAGAACTATCAGGATGGAAACAGCGGCCCCCCCAAATAACGAATGGGAAATTAACAACCTCCCTAATAAACTAACCATTTTCAGAGTTTGCCTGATTCCTGTTATTATCGTTTGCTTAATCTTAAACCTTACTGAGTTCAGTTGGATTTTGGATAAAAAAGTTACTTTTGGCTATATTGCTGGATGGACTTTTGTCGCTGCATCAATAACGGATTTTCTTGATGGATATATCGCAAGAAAGAGAAAAATCGTTACTGTTTTCGGATCCTTTATTGATCCAATTGCTGATAAATTTCTTGTTGTCTCTTCACTCATTATGCTCTTGGCGTTAGAGCGCCTTAACGTTATCGTTGTTATTATTCTTGTTCTTAGAGAAATCTATATCACTGCCTTAAGACTCCTTGCTATTGAAAGAGGTGTAACCCTTCCCGTTGCTAACTTAGCTAAATGGAAAACGGCTTTTCAGATGATTGGTATTCCTATGCTTATGCCAAATGATCAGCCATGGGGTTTACCTATGCCTATCACAGGTAAAATTTGTGTATATCTTGCAGCGCTCATCTCAGTTTACTCTGCAATGCAATATTCCTTAGGCTTGGTAAGAAAGCTTAAAGAAGAAAGGAAAAAAAAGCAGGAACTAAAAAAAGATAAGAAAGAACAGGAAAATGAGTTAAGAAAAGAAAAAGATATTGAAGAACAACAGACCAACCCTTCTTCAGAAAGTGAATCCTAAAAACAATCGTTGCCTTTAAGGCTCCTAAGGACTCAAAGTGCCTCAAACAAAACAAATCCTCATTACGGTAAGTGGACAAGACAAACCTGGCATCACCTCAAAACTCGTAAAAACAATTATTGAGGGTGGTGGAAAGCTAACCAATATGGGTCAAGCCGTCACCCATGGCCTTCTTTCTTTAAGTCTTGTTTTCAATAAGGACGGAGCTCAGTTTGAGCAAGACCTCATTTTAAAAAACCTTCTTTTTGAGGCAAAGCACTTAGGCCTTGAAATGGATTATAAATATTTAGATGATAACCCTCCTCACATGGCCCCATACGTCTCATGGGAAAAGTTTATCCTCAACTGCGTTTCTCCCAAAGACATTCCAACTCAGTTTGTTCATGATGTTTCAAGCCTCCTTGCGGACCATAATATCAATATAAACCGCATTGATAACGTCACACCTGTTGAGTTTAAAAGCCTTGAAATGTCCATGTCTCTTCCTCCTAACATAAGTTTACAGGAGCTAAAAAAGGACCTCTTGAAAATCGGAGGTTCTCATAGGGTTGATGTGGCCTTTTTAAAAGACAATATCTTTAGGAGAAACAAAAGACTTATTGTCTTTGATATGGACTCAACACTTATCCAAACTGAAGTCATTGACGAGATGGCCAAAGCTGCTGGTGTCGAAAAAGAAGTCAAAGAAATTACTGAACTCGCCATGAACGGCAAAGTTGATTTTGATGAGTCACTCATAAAAAGGGTTCAAAAGCTTAAAGGACTGGAAGTTTCAAAACTACAAGAGATTCTGGAAAGCCTTCCTTTTAACCAAGGTGTTGAAGAGTTTGTTGGCACTGTAAAGTCTCTTGGCTACAAGCTTGCTCTTATCTCTGGGGGTTTCAGTTTCTTTGCCGATGCTTTAAAAGAAAAATTAGGGCTCGACTATGCTTTTGCCAATAGTCTTGAAGTTCAAAACAAAAAGCTTACAGGTCGTTTAAAAGGAACAATTGTTAACCCAGAGCAAAAAGCACTCCTCGTAAACCTTCTGGCACAACAAGAAGGTATTTCCCTTGAACAGGTTGTCGCCATTGGCGATGGGGCAAATGATATCCCCATGCTTTCGACAGCAGGACTTGGCATCGCTTTCCACGCAAAGGAAGTCGTTAAAAGAGAAGCTGAGAACCATATGAGCTTCGGCCCCATGACTTCCATCCTTTACTTTCTAGGAATTCCAGGCCCCGTAAGAGAGAGCGTCCAGCATTAGATAAAATTTCCCCCCTTGTTGCTGACTTACGTACAATTATCATAGGAGATGACCTCTTCCTATGACCTCCCTTTTCTAAGGATTAGAAAATGAGGACTTTTTGTGCCAAAGAGAAACAAGTTAGAACTCTACCCATTGTCTATCTCTCAACATTAATCTTAATTTTTTTACTGCCTTTTAAAGCTTACTCTTCCCTTACAATCGGTACCCTAAATCCTCCCCTTAAAAAAATACAAATTGACGATGAAGGCAATTCCTCGTCTTTTGAATTTGACCCGTTTGTAGGCATCCAACATAATTTTGGAACGCTCCCATTTTGGCTGAGTCACCCTTTTGTGCCAGAAGCAGGTTTTGTTTACCATCAAGTCGATGTCAGTGAAGAGTATAATAAGTTTAGCCTCTACCTTCTCTACGAGTTTTCCTGGAATCTCATGGGAAACCTAAACCTTCTCTACGGTGCCGGAAATTTCGTCACATGGATCACGGGAAGTGGTGGAACAATGACTCGAAATAATGGGTCTAGCACATCAACATTTTATAAACCTATGGGTAACAGCTTCAGTTTCAACACAAGCACAAACCTGGGGCTTGAATTTCAAACAACAAGCAGTCTTTCATTTTTGGGAAAAGCACTTCTTTTTGACATTCTTAGCTCAAAAAAAAGGACTATCCGCTATACCGTAAGCTTGAAGTATAAAATTTGACCAATCTCTTTAATTTTTGGTCTAAAGAATTCATTTAGAATTGGGAGAAAACTATGTTTTTCTTTTTTAAATTGCCCTTAGTTACCCTTTTACTGTTTCTAACTTCCTTTGCCCATAGTTTCACTCTTACTTGGAATAACCCACCGAGATTCCCATCAGGAAATATCACCATCAAGGTTAATACAACAAATTGCTCAGTCGGTGGGGTTTCAGAGTCCTATACCGAGATACAAACCCTTCTAAAAGAAGCCGTTGATAATTACTGGAATCAAATTTACTCAAGTAGCCTAAATTTTAAAGTAGAGGGAACAATTACTGTGGATAACTCCGACACCGCCCTTTTAAATGCAGCAGACAATTTTATAGCAGTTGGCTGCCATGATATGGGCAATAGTTCATCTTCATATGCCGCGGCAAGTCTTAGCTGTTCCCAGTTAAACGGAGTGTGTATAAATGCAAAGGGCTATATGTATATAAATGAAAATGCTAATTCCCCTTGGGCCAATGCAGAGAGAGGGATAAAAGTTGCTATACTAGCACACGAAATTGGCCATACCATAGGAATCGGTCATAGCGAAAAGAGTTATGCTCTCATGTATTACGCTACTAATAACAGTGATATTCAAACTTATCTAAGTGAAGATGATGCAGATGCTGCGACATTCCTTTACCCAGATGATCCCGCCCTTTTAGGCTTAGGAGGAGACTGTGGTGCAGTAGCGTCCACTCAATCACCACATCCACACAAAAAGACTTTCCTCTACACCCTTTCACCTTTGATAGGCCTTCTCTTAGGCGCTCTTTTTATACTATGCACAAGAAGGGCCCGCTCCTTTTTTAGAAGGAGTGCCTCTTAATTTTTTTTACGAGACCTGATATAACTAACACAAACAATAACTCCTTTAAGGGTTTCCAAAAATGAATTCTATAAAACCAAAAGCTCTTTGGATTTTCTTTTTCCTTTTCTCCATCATTCACACTTCAGGTCATGCGAGCAGAAAGACAGCAATGGTTTTTGTTAACCATTTAAAGCAGCAACCTATCGAAACCCAAGCATCCTATTATGGGCGCCTCACACCACTTAAGCTTTTCAAAGTCTATTCACCCCTAGAGGCCCTCGTCACGGAGATTAAGGCCCAGGAAGGTATAAAAGTTAAAAGGGGCCAAGTGTTAGCGACAATAAAGAAAAATGTCATCGATATGGACATTAATCCTTTGGAAATTAAATCTCCTATAGATGGATTTATTCTAGATATCAATACAGTGGAAAATAACCTTGTTCTAAAAAACCAACCTCTCTTTTCCCTCTATGATGGTTTGACCTTCCAGACAACAGTTTACCTTTCTCCAGATGATGCTAATAAGTTAAAAATTGGCGATAACGTTACCATCAATGTTTCAAACCACTATTTAAAGGGCAAACTTAAAACTCTTTCTGAAAGAATTGATCCTCATACAGGAACAAGAAGTGCCCACATCTGGATAGATTCCAAAAAGGGCCTAAGACCGGGTCAATTGGCCAAAGTTATTTTTACTCTTGAAAAAAAAGAGGGTTTTCTCATCTCAAAAAACGCCCTCCAAAAATCGCCAGGTGGAGATTATATTAATTTCCTTGAAGACAACAAGGTAAAGAAAGTTAAGGTTTTCTCTAAAAGAAGACATAATGACTTAATTGAGGTTTGGGGTAAGGAAGTTAATACGAAAAAACCTTATATTGTTAAAAGCTCTGTTAATCCTTTAATGGAAGGGCAAGTTGTAGAAATTTCAAAACAAAAAAGATAAAAAATGAAATTAAAACATTATATTCAAAAACCAACCTCTTTTATTTTCATAGTCCTTATCATTGTTTCTTTAGGTTTTTTTTCTCTATTAAGCCTTCCCGTTAAAATGTATCCCCAAATAAAAAAGCCGATGTTAAGAGTTGGCTTCTCTCATAGCTCTCTAGCAAGTCCAAAAGACCTTTACCAAACGATAGGGAAACATATTGAAGAAGACTTATCTAATTTAGATGGCATAGAGAACCTCAAGAGCACCTACTATCAAGGAAGAGGGAGTGTTCAACTTGACTTTGAATGGGAAAAGGAAACTGAAACTATTAAGGAGAATATAAAAACAATCCTTTCCGCGCACAAATCAAAATACCCAAACCACTTTAACTTCAATATAACTTCTGGCAGAAGTAAATCTTCAGGCAATATGCTTATCGCTGTAGGACATAAAGAGCTTCCGCCTCATCTACTTAGATCTTCCCTCGACACATTCCTTATTCCTAAAATAAGAAAATTAGAAGACGTCTCAAGCATTAATACCTGGGGATGGAAATCAGAAAATATTGTTCTTAAAGTTGATAGAGAAAAACTTCTTGCTTTCAATATTTCACCATCAGAAATTATCAAGGCCATAAAGGAAAGCCTTAAATCTCATCTAACCGGTCGTATTAGCCACGGTCAGAAAAGGGGTGCTGGTTCTTCTATTACTGTTCCTACATCTTTAAATAAATTAAGTGACCTTGAAAAGGTCCTCATAAAAAAAACTAGCGGGAAAGGTCACCCTATTAGGGTTAAGGATATCGGTGTTATTGAAAACCTTTTTCGAGAATCCGCTTCTATTTACCAACTTAATGGAGTTCCAGCAAAGTTCCTTATGGTTGAATTTAAAGATGGAGGGGACTTAAAAAGAAGCAGTGATGATGTCACTACACTCTTAGAAAATCTCAAAAAAGAAGATCCATCATTTGTTACTCAGGTTATAGTCAACCCTTCTTATTTTATTTCTCAATCAATTAAAAACCTTCTTTTTAATGCAACTTTCGGCGGAATAATGGCCATTTTAATGGTTTATCTTTTTTTGAGGGCCTGGAGTAACACTATCATTATTGGACTCTCAATCCCTTTTTGTCTCATCTCTTCCTTTATTCTTATGAATATCTTTAATATCAGTATTAATATCATCTCTCTGGGAGGCCTCGCTATTGGTGTCGGCCTTATTTTAGATGGGGCGATTGTCACTCTTGATAATATCTATCGCCTCTTTGAAGAGGAGGCAAACAAAAATGGAAACAAGGAGCCTCTATCTAAAGAGAAGAAGGTCACTCTTATTTTACAAGGAACACGAGAAGTGGCCATGCCAGTCACTGTTTCTCTTTTAACTTCTCTCGTAACTTTTATTCCACTTATTTTTAGTACTTCCTACACCCAGGCAGTTTTAGGTAACCTTGCTAAAACCATTGTTTTCTCCCTTTCACTCTCAATTTTTTCATCACTCATCATTGTCCCAGTTATGAGCTATTTCTTTTTAAAACCCAAAGTAAATAAAAAAGAAAACCAAGGCGTTTCCAGTCATTTAAATGAAAAAACTATTTCTAAGTTAGGAAACTCATTTAACAAGGTGTTAAATTATTTTATTGCAACCAAAAAAAGATCACTTCTAACAATAGCAACGGCATCTTTAGTTGGGCTTTGTAGTCTTTTTCTTATACCAAAAATAAAAAAAGAAATTATTGCAATACCTGCTACTCGACTTATGGACATCCGCCTTCATTTTGAAGGTAATAAGGATATAAATACTAGTAAAAAAGTCGTTAATAAAATAGAAAGCTTTTTCTCTAAGAGAGCAGAAGTCAATAATATTGCAACATATATGTGGAGCCCGACCTACGGTATGATTACTCTTGAACTTAAAGACAGAGATCAATTCCCAAAATTAAAAAAGCTCGTCCAAGAACATTTTCCCTCGACTCCTATTGTTCAAATTAGAGCAACTAAATGGAATCCTGGAAAGCTCCCTTTACCAAGAGAAAGACACCTTGTTGTTAACCTTCATGGGGCTAAAGAAAAGGAAATGACAACGTTCTCTAATAAAATCAGGGCCCTTAGACATCAATATAATGCAGGAGCATGGAGACGCCCGTGGATTAATCCAGCGGAAGAAGTTTCTCTTTCCTTCTTCCAGTGGGTTGAAGATTCGGTGAAAAGAGAAGTCATGGCACTCTTAAGGACCTCCACCCAAAATGGGTCATATGTGGAAACTTTATTTTTTGACGGCATTGAAAAAGGTCTTAGACTTATTTTTAAAGACCACCAACAAAACGCATTTCTTGAAGATGTGAAATACCTTCCTATTACTCTAAAAGAAAAGATCGTTCCACTTAAAGCACTAGCAGAAGTTGATCTTAAGGAAAGAAGTTATATCCCTTTAAGTATTATCGACGGTAAAAGTGCTCAACAGGTTTTTATTTCCTTTCGAAAGGGAAAAACAGATAAAAAAGTAAACCAATATAAAGAAGCTATTTCCAAAATAGAAAAGCCCGAAGGGCTGACTATTGAATATCCTGAATTAAATAAAGAAATTAAAAAGTCATTTGAGAGCTTTAAGACTTCCCTTATTATAAGTATTTCCCTCATCTTCTTTCTTATTCTTCTCTTTTTTAATTCTATAAAATACCCTTTAGTTATCCTAAGCACTGTCTTTTTTGGATTGAGTGGTGTTTTGGGAGGACTCTATATAACAGACTCAACCCTTTCTCTTAACTCAATGCTTGGAGCAATCCTTTTAAGTGGACTTGTCGTAAATAACGCAATACTTATTGTCGACTTTTACAAAAAAGAAAAAGAAAGATTGGGTCAATCAATCGATGCCTTAAAGAAAGCTATGGCATTACGAATAAGACCAATTCTTCTTACAACACTTACAACCCTTCTAGGGGTTATTCCTATTGCCCTTGCCTTTGGAGAAGCTGGAGAGATTCTTCAGCCTTTAGGGATCGCTGTCTTTTTTGGCCTCCTCATTTCAACGATACTTACTCTTATCGTTGTGCCTTGTTTTTTAAGATTAACGGACTCGCTTTAAAGACCTTAGGTTTTTTCCGTAAAGAAAACAATCAACTGTGTGGTCGTTTGTCATACCAACTGCCTGCATGAAAGCATACATTATCGTGCTTCCCACAAATTTGAACCCCCGCTTTTTTAAATCCTTAGCGAGGGCCTGACTAATAGGAGTTTCAGTCGGACAATCTTTTATCGAAGTAATTCCCTCTACCCTAAGCGGCTTATAATCAACAAATGCCCATAGATACTTGTCAAAAGTTTTAAATTCTTTTTGAACCTTTAAAAACATTTTAGCATTATTGACTGCAGCTTCGATTTTTAGCTTATTTCTAATAAGCCCGGGGTCTTTTAGGAATCTCCGAAGTTTTGCTTCTGAATAAGCCGCAACCTTTTCAGGATTGAAATTATCAAATACTTCTCGGTAATGGTCCCTTTTATTTAAAACAGTTTCCCAACTTAATCCCGCCTGGACCCCCTCTAGTATAAGCATTTCAAAAAGATGCTGATCATCATGAACAGGCCTTCCCCATTCAAAATCATGATAATCGAGGTACAGAGGGTTTTTTGGATTGGCCCAAAAGCATCTCTTTTTCATTTTTACCTTCCTAGAAACTGTTGAAAGAAAGCCTACTCAAGTGTTTGAATCGTATCTTTTTTCTTTTTCTTCCCTTCCATAACAGATTTGCACTTTTTATTAACTTTAGGGAGGCTATTTTTAACACAAGCTTGGTAATCCTGAATAGCTTTCGTCGGATTTTTACCAATAATTTTTTCATTGAATGGGCACAATTTTTTTATGTCACCCATGCAATTATCTACAATCTTTTTTACAAAGGGTTCCTTTAAAATAGTTGGACTTCCATCAGTTCCAAACTTTTCTCTGCAAGCGGTAGTAAGACTATTTCCCTTCAAACGAAGACACTCTTCCACAGATTCCTCTTCTGTACAAAGGTTTTGAATTTCCTGGGCACAGGAATCATTTGCTCCTACCTCCTGACTGGTTCTATCCATTAATTTTTTATAACAAGTTTTAGAAAAAGCTTTTGACTTTTCTTTGAGGCAATTTTCAAGGTTTAACCCGTCTGGCTCACAGAGGGTACCAATCTCCTCATCACATCCCTCTTGGGATAAAGATGAACTTAATGGAAGGAATATAAAAAGGATTGTTATGATAAGTCTATTCATCTCTACCTCGCTTTATTTAATTATGCCAGAATCACTCCTTTTTTTCGAAAACATCCCTAAATTAGGTAAAAAAAGTGGGCCTGGATCAAAAGGCAATAAACCTTAGAATAAAAGTATGAAACGATTTCTTTTCCGTTTAACTATAACAACTTGCAGCTTTGCCCTTCTTTCCTTTCATTTAGGTGACTATTCCGCTTTATACGCACAAGAAACGTTGGCCTGTATAAACCGCCAGGATACAGAATCAAAATCGAGAGAGGCCAGGCTTAATTCTATTAAAAGTAAAGTTGATACAAATTCAAACAACATTCAATCCCAACAAAAAATTGTTGATGATCTGAGAAGCCAGTTAAATGCGGGTTCGAAAACACCTGAGGAACAAAAGAAAAGCCAGGATGCCCTGGAAAAATTAAGTCTTGAAATTACCCTTGAGGAAGACAAGTTAAAAAAGCTAAAAGATGAAAGAGATGTTCTATTAAGGCTAGAAAACAATAGCTCCATAAATACTAAACTTTCAGAAATAGAAGCACAAAAAAAAGTTATTGAAGACCTTGAAAAAGAAATGGGGTCATCTGATACATCGGCCCTTAGTGAAAATATGTCCCAAGAGGATGCCCAAAAATTAAAAGATAGTGGTTCAAAATCAAATGATAAGCTTGAAGAGCTTGAGGCAAGGTTAAGCACTGAAAATGAAAAGCTAAAAAATTTAGAAAAAGAACTCACAGAAGATAGTAAAAATACACAAGTTCAACAAAAAGTAAGCGAGATTGAAGCTCAAGAAAAAGTTATAGAGGCCAAGCAAGAGGAAATGGATGAGAAGACAAAAGAAATTGAGAAGTATGAAACATCAGGAAAAACCTCTGGGGACTCAAAGCAAACCTTAACAACAAAATTAAGTGAAGAAGAAAAGAAGCTTGAAAAACTCCAAGAAGAAAAAAAGTCTATAGAAAAAGACTTTGCCAAACAAAAAAAAAATATAGCACTTGAAGAGCAACTCACAAGCTCTAACCTTTCTGACTTTCAACTCTACGAAGCGGCGATGGGAGAAGTTCTTATTCAGGATAAAGAGCTCGCAAATAATAAAGAGCTCAACTTTGAAGCGCTTGGTTTGGCCCTCAATAATATGGAAATGATGTCAACAGCAGCTTCTGCCCTTAACCATCTTG
This sequence comes from Halobacteriovoraceae bacterium, assembly GCA_002715375.1. Taxonomy (GTDB): domain Bacteria; phylum Bdellovibrionota; class Bacteriovoracia; order Bacteriovoracales; family Bacteriovoracaceae; genus UBA7317. The sequence continues at coordinate 24,196 of PAZA01000055.1, read as the reverse complement.
AGTGTGAACCTTACGGTGAATTTGAATCCAAAAGTTACCACCTCTTTGTGGGGGCTGCAGCGACTTACGTTGTGGATCAGATCAATAGAATTCGAAATTTTAAAAAAGCAAGTGAATGCCAGGTCGACATGAGCCAATTTGATACGACAACCGAAGGCATGCAAGTGGATACTCTTCAAAAGGTTTATGAACAGTATTCCATTTTAGCAGATGCCGTCCAAAAAAGGTTTGAAGGTCGAAAAGATACCATGGCACTTTTTGAAGAGGCCCTTGTCGCAGCAACAGAAGAATATGAGGAAAAAACAAAAAAAGTTGGCACCGCCCGTAAAAATTACGAAGAGGGAAAAGCATGGGTCACAAAGACTGCTATAAAGTTTGCTGTCACTATGGCCGCTGCTATTATTGCTTATTACTCTTTTTTTGGAATTATCGCTGCTATTGCTCTTTTTGCTCTCGCAGCTGTCTTTGCTGCTGATCTTGTAAAGGCAGTTATCTATAGAGACCTTTGGTATGACAACCTCCTTAAGGCAAGAAATTATACAAGACTTACTTGCAATTATAATGAAGCTTCTAATTATGAACCTCTCAAAGGAGAGACTCCTGATTCATTAAAAACAGATAGTGAATTTCCTAAATTTATGGAAATGAAAAAAAACTTCTGGGAAAAGCAGAGTTATGATGCTTCAAAAAGCCTTAATATGGATCAGGACGTCCTTGATTTAGAAAAAGTTGAAGAATCGAAAAGAACAGGGTTCCCTTTGGTTGAAACCAGATACACTTATATACAGGCTTTCATGAATGGAATTTTGGATTCAAACCTCCTCAATGAGTTTATGAAAGCCTACAACCTTACCCGACAAAATGAAGATCAAATATGGAATCTCTATTCTCAGGCCCAAACAGAGCTTCAAAGCACAGTCACTCTAGAAAGAGGTTATAAAACAGAGAAAAAATTTGTCACGAAGACATGCTTAAAAAGCGGTGACAAAGGAAAAGCATCTCCTGACCTTAAATGTAATTGTAGAGAAACTAAAAGCTGTAAACAGTTTAAATTTCCAACTTTTAAAAACTTAGATGGCCAATTAGCACCCCCTAATCCAAGCATGGTCAAGGCCATTAATTTTTCTTTAAATGGCGACACCGAAAAGGCCAGAGTTGAAAAGGACAACCTTCAAAAAAATGCTGCCGCTCTTAGAAAAAAGCTTGAGTCAAAAAAGGCCAATATAAATAAAATAAGAAAAGAACAAAACAAAAGAACAAAACCTATTCAAGAACATGCAAATAAGCTCTTAACATCTATGAGGCAGGGACCCCTAAGCTATAGGCAAAAAGCGGAATCCCAAAGAAGGTCTTCTGGTCTGATTGGTTTAAAAGATGAAAAAGAAAAAAAGGAAGAAAAAGACGCAAGAGGTTCAGGTGGTATCGGAAAAATAGACTCTCCTTCCCCCAAGGGACCATCGCCCAAAAGGAAACCTAAAAAACAAAAACCTGGTCTTAGTTTTGCGCTTGAAGGATTCGTTGATAGCGATGAAGATTTGGAAGATGCAGAAATTGACAAGACTCTTTTAAAAGGCGGCAAAAAGAAGGAGCAAACCTCAAGATCCGTTTCATCTTCCCCTCAAAAAAGAAAAAAGGTTAAGGAAGTTAACCGTGAAAGTGAGCTCTCCCTTTTTAAAATTATATCCAGAAGATACCTTAAATCAGGTTACCCCAGGTTATTGAAGAAAAAAGGGCAGAAGGATTAGAAAAGAGGTGACAAGGACAACCCACTTTTATTAGTACTTGGGTTGAAAAAAGTATAGTTATATTAAAGACAAGGAAATTGGAATTGAAGCCGAACTCAACACATTGCATAAAAAATGGACTCATCCTATTGAGTACAACCCTATTCATTAACTCCGCTTATGCAAGTAATGGCCTTGTCCCATGGGTAGAAAAAATAAGAGAAGGCATTCCCCCATGGATGGAAAATTGGCTAGGCCTTTTGGGCTTTGTCCTTTTGGGATTTATCTCAGTTAAAATTTTTCGAAACTACTTAACTGATTTTCTCTTGCAATTTATTCAAAGGCATTCAATTGTACTTACAGAGTTAAACAAACAAAAAATTCTCTTTCCCTTAAGCTGTGTGGTGTTTTTCGGAATCATTATAGCAGGTATCGGAGTTTTAAGCTTTCCTGAAAAAACAGCATCTATCCTCTTAAGAGGTTCTTATGTTGCCTTTACTCTTGGTGTAGTGACTTTTTTCTTCCATATTGTAGACGTAGTTAGCCTCTATATGGAAAAGTGGGCCCTTAAAACAGAAAATAAATTTGATGATATACTCGTTCCTCTTATAAGAAAAACGACTCGCTTCCTCGTTGTTGTTATTGGTATTGTTCTCATTGGTAATAGCCTCACCATTGATATGAAAAGTATTATTGCAGGTTTGGGAATTGGTGGTATTGCCTTTGCCCTTGCCGCTAAAGACACACTCTCCAACATTTTTGGATCGCTTACAGTTTTAGTTGATAGACCTTTTCACATTGGGGACTGGGTTGTGATTGGAGGGGAAACAGAAGGTAATGTTGAAGATGTCGGCCTTCGCTCAACGAGAATAAGAACTTTTTACGATTCAATTGTTACAGTCCCCAATGGACAACTTACAAACGTTGTCATTGATAACTTTGGACAAAGAAAATACCGACGTTATAGAACAAATGTTTCAGTTGAATACTCAACCCCTCCAGAAAAAGTTGAGGCTTTTTGTGAAGGCATAAGACAACTTATTATAAAACACAAATGGACAAGGAAAGATTATTTTCACGTCTACTTAAATGAGTTAGGTGCAAGTTCGCTAGACATTCTCGTTTATGTATTCTGGTTAGTGCCAGACTGGTCAACTGAACTCCAAGAAAGACACCGTCTTTTACTTGATATCCTTCGTTTAGGGAAAGAGATGGATATTGAATTTGCCTTCCCAACTCAAACCCTTCACATGTTCAACGAAGAAAAAAAGGAATTAAATATAGACTCTTCTCTAAAAGAAGACATCCCTCCTCACCTCTATGGCCTATCTAAAGCGACAAATATTACAGCAAAGCCTTTAACTACAAGTGGTCCAAGGAGCGGAAACATTAATGAAAAAGTAGAGAAAGAAGAAATCTCTTTATAGAAATTAAATAAGTTCTATTTATTTTTTTGGGTATTATATCTTGAGTCATCACAAAGATTTTCTAGAAAAATAACCAAAACCTTAAGAAAATGCCCACATTCTAGGGGGTCAAATATTAAGGAATCTTCAATGTTTCAAAGCTTTCCTTAAGTAAAAGCACCTAAAACCCTATAAATCCAATGCATATATAAACCTAAATTATTTACGGTGGAAAAGTATCTTAAACACCTCCCTATCTGTTTTAAAATTGTTCTAAGGTTACGTTCGAGGGGTTTTTAAAGTTGTTTTTAGTTGGGTAGGTAGTTTGAGTTCAAGAGAGATGGTAGAGGTTTTTTTAAGTTGAAACTGAAGTTAGAGCTGAAGTTATTGCAAAAGTTAAAGCTAAAGTTAAAGTTAAAATTAAAAAAATACTCCTCACGTATCCTTAATTCAAAATTTAACTATCAAAAATGCCTTCCCTGAGCCTCATAGGAAAACGGATGTAAACACCTGAATAACGAAGGGTCGTTTATGGAAAATAAAGAAAGACTTAAATTTCAAAAAGTTCTTAACAAGGAACTTGAAAAAAGAGGGCTAAATGCAAATTCACTCTCCAAAAAGTCTGGAATACCAAGGTCTACAATTTATAGTTGGTTATCAGGCTCTTACCCTGACTCTAGAACCATTTACTCTGTAAAAACACTTGCCGATTTTTTTGGAGTCAGCCTTGAGTACCTGCTTTTTGAAGAAAAAGAGAAAAAAGAAGATGCTTATTTAGTTAATGAAATTATACCGGGAAAGGATGGCAACCTTTACAGAGTAAAGGTGTCGGCCATTAAAAAAAATTACTCAGAGGATGCAAATTCTCCTGAATAATTAAAAAACAAATTTTAACATAAAATTTATTCTAGACTCCTGCTCTGTCTTCTATAATGTTATTTAGGCTCCTTTATCTACATACCATTTCAAAAGGGAAAACATGTCAAAAATTTTACCCATTAATCCTCTGGCCTTAATCTCTGTTTGCCTTTTTCTTTTTTCATGCTCAAGAGTCCCCAATAAATCTCCAGAATCAATACTTGGAAAGCCTTTTCCTATACTGAAAGGAAAGTCTCTATCACAAAAAAAATGGACTCTTCCAAGTGATTTAAAAGGCCAAAAGACGATTCTTTTAACGGGCTACGTTCAAGGTGCACAATTTGATATTGACCGATGGCTCATTGGTTTATCTATGGCCAAAGTCAAAACTCCTGTTTTTGAAGTCCCCGCTGTAAAAGGTTTTTTCATTGGTCTTTTCAAAGAAAGACTGGATCAAAGTATGAGAAATGGCATCCCAAGTGAGATTTGGAAAGCAGTCGTTACAGTTTATGGAGATAGTGAAAAGCTCATCAATTTTACAGGAAGTCAAAAGCCTAGAAATAGCCGAGTCTTTGTGCTTGATAAGAACGGTAAGGTAATTTACTTTCATGACAGGGGTTTTTCTGTAAACAATCTTCAGAGGCTTTTGAAAGCTCTCCCGCCTAAGGACTATGGAGCTTGCTTTAAGTAGTCACATTCAAATCTTCTGCATCAATCCCCAAAGTCTTAATCACTTTTTCTCGGAACGACTCTTCATCAAATGGCTTCACGAGAAAATGTTTTGCACCATACTGCATCGCTTTGGTAATAGACTTTTTCTCAAAAGCCCCGCTTACCATAATAACGTCCTTTATTTCATTGCCTTCATGATCAGCGATATATTTCAAAACATCCAAACCACTTCTTCTGGGAATATTGAGGTCAATGAGGATAAGAGAGAATGTCTGATTGGCCAATTTGTTGATTGCAGTCGTGCCATCATAGGAATGAATGATATTCCTAAAACAATCCATGTTGTTTAGATACATCTCTAAGGTTTCAGAAACATCAGTTTCATCTTCGATAACCATGACATCTTTTATTTCTTCAAGAGGTCTTTTTTCTTCCGACATGATAAATCTCCTTCGTCCTTAATAGTAATTTATCACAAAATTTTTTCTCGCCCAAAAAAAATTTAAGACTGAATTCCAAAAAGAGATTTCTCTTTCACAGTTTTTGCGACAATTTCAGGAACATCCTTTTCCCAACCTTCCTCACCATTTTGAATTTTTCTCAAGACAGTGCGTGACCAAATACCTGTGACACCTTTTTTAAAATCTTTGATATCTTTAATCAGGTTATTTTTTTTAAAAAATTGCATTATCGGCTTAATTGATTCTTTTATAGCAATATTGCTGGCAGTTTTAAGGGATTCCATCTCCCCTTTTCCTTGATCTTCTTCAGAAGCAGGATATACATAGAGTCTTGTATTTTGACCCATCAAAGACCCTAAGGCCCCAAGAAGACCTGTTTGATTTTTGGCATACTTGTTAGGGTCAAGGATATCTTCCAGATTATAAACGCCAAGAACTATGGCGATTTTTTTCTTTGTATAATTTGAGAGGTAAGAACTTAAGTCATGAAATGAATCATGATTTGTTATAAGGACACTCTGATCTAAAGAAGCAAGAAGTTCAACTCTTGCAAGAAAATCCTCATTATTAAAACTTCCTCTTTCTAAAAATTTCGTCATGCTGATTTCAGGTAAAACAACAATAGAGCTTTTTTCAGCATCAGGGAGCTCTTGAGAGAAGTTCCTCAGTCCTGTTTCAAGCATATCAATATTAACAAGAGTTGGCGGTCTATAACTCCCTCTACAAATAAGAATATTCTTTTTATACAAGGTATCACTTACCTGAAGAACATTCCCTTTAGAGTCGAACATAACTCCATCAGTAAATCCTCTTTTAACAAGCTCCAGACTCCATACCCGGCTATCCTCACCCTTAAAAGCAGGCCCTTCTACACGAATCATATCAATTTCAATTCGGTCTCTTGAAAGACCTTCCATTAAAGCCTTCACGAAGGTTTCGTGATCATGACAGAAATTAAAGCACGCATGGATAAGGTTAACACCTACCTGACCGACAGTTTCTTGCTGCTGCAAATTCTCTCTATCAAACATCTTAATATGTATAATGGCATCACTTGGAGGTGCTTTTGGGTAAGCTTGAAAGCGGACTCCAAGCCATCCGTGACCATCACTCGTTCCTTTAAAACTTTTAGCCGCCACTGTATTTGAAAATGCAAAGAAACAGGTATCATCAGGCCTTGTGCTTGCGAGCCTCTTAACAATTAAATTAAACTCTCTGGTCAACATCTTTAGGAGTCTAGGTTCGCAAACATAACGGCTTGACTCTTCTTTACCGTAAATTGCATCACTCATTGCCATGTCATAAGCAGAGATTGTTTTTGCAATTGTTCCTGCAGCACCCCCTGCTTGAAAAAAATGCCTCGCAGTCTCCTGCCCAGCTCCAATTTCTGCAAAAGCTCCATAAATCCTGGGGTCCAGGTTTATTTCAAGAGCCTTTTGTTTGCTACTGAGTGTCTGGGAAAAAATCATCAAAACCTCAAACCTTTACTAAATAAAATTTATAAACCCCACTCCTGCTTCGATTTTAGCTTTTGTATGGACTTCAGGAAACCGAGAAAAAAAAACTGCTCCTCTATATCCTTGAAATTTTTAGATCCTATAAAAATTCCAAAAAAAACCTCTAACAAAACTCGGGCTTTTAACGAAAAGTTGAGTATGAGTATATAGACCAAAAAACTAAAGATTCAAAGGGAGTTTTTATGCTCTTACCTTGGCCCTCTTATTTCTTTCTTTTCTTTTTCCTTCTTACGTTAGGACTAGGGTTAAAAGGCCTTACGAAAGTTTATTCGGAAAGAAAAAAAGCCTTACTAAAGCACCCCATGAGAAGAAGAAGACTCTCTCAAAGAGGGCTTATAAAAAACCTCTAATTCTTCAAAAGCTCCTCTCAAACAAGACAACTCAATAAAAACGAACAAAACCCCTTCCCTATATGAAGCCCTAAGACTCAACTGAGTTATATAGTCTGGCCATATCTTTAGCAAAGTAGGTCAGGATCATATCTGCTCCGGCCCTTTTAAAAGCTGTTAAAGACTCTACCATTACCTTCTCACCTTCAAGCCATCCCCTCTCAGAGGCAGCTTTGATCATAGAATATTCACCGCTTACATTATAAGCAGCAATAGGAAGGTGACTGATCTGCTTCAACTTCGCAATGACATCCAGGTAAGGAAGCCCTGGCTTAACCATCAAAATATCTGCTCCCTCTTCTTGATCAAAAAGAGCTTCTTTTTCAGCTTCTTTTGAGTTTGAAAAGTCCATTTGGTATGTTTTTTTATCACCTGACTTTGGCGCTGAATCCAAAGCCTCTCTAAATGGGCCATAAAAACTAGAGGCGTATTTAGCCGTATAAGACATAATAGACGTTTGAGAGTGACCTTCCTCGTCTAAGGCCCTCCTAATCGCTCTTACTCGACCATCCATCATATCGCTAGGGCCAATGATATCACTACCCGCCTTAGCCTGACTTACTGCCATTTTGGCCAAAATATCCAAACTTTCATCATTTAAAATCTCTCCCGTCTCCGGGTTCACTAACCCATCATGGCCATCACTAGAGTAAGGATCTAAAGCGACATCGGTCATAATAAGCATATCAGGCAGGGCCTCTTTTAGAGAGCGAATCGTTTGTTGATAAAGTCCATCAGGGTTTGTTGACTCTGTTCCTCTAGAATCTTTAAGGTCGTCAGAAAGAGCAGGAAATAGAGAAACACAGGGAACACCTAGCCTCCAAAGTTCTCTTGCCTCTTCTACAATAAGGTCTCGGCTTAAGCGTGCATACCCAGGCATCGAAGCGATCTCTTCTCGTTGGCCCTTTCCCTCGATAACAAAGAGAGGAGCTATAAGATCTTTAGGGGTCACAGAGTGTTCCCTTACAAGAGAGCGCATAGCTTCATTCTTTCTATTTCTTCGGGGACGGTGGTAAAGTGTCATAAGCTCAATTCCTTTTTCTAAATCTATAAATCAAAATAATCAAAGTTTTTTAACTACTTGGACTGACTTTTAAAAACGATCGCGTAAAGAGAGATTTGCTTTAACATTTGAGAAAGGCCATTCGAGCGGCTCATTGAAAGGTGCTCTCTAAGTCCAATATCATCTAAAAAGTCTGGTCTTGTGGCCAATATTTCATCTGGAGTACTGTCAGAGTAAATATAAAGGAGCAAGGCCACTATCCCCTTAACAATAGCAGCGTCAGAATCACCTTGGAGAGAAACCCTCCCCTCTTTCAATTCGGCGTGGAACCAAACTTTCGATTGGCACCCCTTAACAAGGTTCTTTTCTACTTTATGAGACTCTTCCATTTCAGGAAGGCCCTTTCCCTTTTGAATAATATGCTTATACCGGTCTTCCCAATCAGTTAATTTTCCAAACTCTTCAACAAGGCCATCTACACGGGTTTTTATAGTCATAAAATGCTCTTCTAAAGGAGATTTATTGGGCCTCTTTTGCCCTCTAACATTGAAAATTCGTCTACGATCACAGTGACTAACACACTATAGACATATTGACCTCTCTTTTTTCACAAAAAGGTGCCTTTAAGATGAATGGAAGTTTGAATAACTGCTTTTTAAGGAATAGGGGGTTAGTCTGCTCTTTTTTTAAGGCTTCGAATCTCTTCCTCAAAGCCTTCTTTTAGTTTCGCCATTTTATCTTCATAATATTTTTCAAGGTTTTCCTTGTCTTCTTCCACGCGGAGTTCAATATCTTTCATCTTCTCTTGGGTCCTCTCAACAAACTCCTTCATTTCCCGCTCTCTAAGTTCACTTTTTCTAAGATAATTATCTCTTAAAAGATCCATCTCATCTTTGAAGGCCAATTTTGTAAGCCTCTTTTCTTGTGTATATTTCTCTCTTTGGGCCTGCATATCCTTATTTTTTGACTCCCTTGTCCTCATGAGCTCTTCTCGAGTTTTCTGGGTTACGTCTTCAATCTTCGTTTCGTAATTTTTAACCAATTCCTCCATTTGCCTGGAACTTTCACGATTCCTAATTTTTAAAATGTCCTCACGGCTTTTTTTCATATCATCGATTTGTTGATTAAAGCCCTTTTTCATCACCCTTATCTGATTTTGATTCTTTTTACGCTGATCACTTAATTGCTTAATGTATTCCTTTCTGACAGTTTCACTTCTTGAAAGTCTCATCCTAAAACCCTCATTTTATTTTATATCCTGGGACCTGGCCCCTACCCTTCATAATAACTCATAGCAGGATATAAATGTTTGACTGGCGGACTTTTCCCCTAAAGTCTGTCGTAAGAGCTGACTCAATAAAAAGGCCATCTCGCAAAATAAGCACAAACTCTGAGGATTGGTGATGTTAAGGCCTTAAAGAAAAAGCCAAAAAGAGGGTTCCTTTGGCAAAACGAAACAATGATAGGAGAAACGGTATAATAAAAATCAACAAACTTTTGACCGGCTGGATAGGCCTTTAAAACCATCCGAAACCGTCGAAGGTCTCTGGTTACTGGGTGAAAGTCACTAAAGCAATAGCTAGAAACATAGCAGGCGCCAGATTTTTCCCGAATCTCCAAATAGACTTTCTTAAAGGCCTCCAAATTGTTGCAGCCTTTACTTTTGATGTATTTCCTCAACATTTCAGAATTCACAAAGTGGTATTTAAAACCAACCGTGAATTTTACAAATTGATTCAAACAGCGAACGGATTCTTTATAAAGGTTCGGATTTTTGTCATAAATTTTTGCCATATCCCAATAAACTTGACTGATAAGAAGCAGTTCAGTTGTCTCTTTTTTGTGGTCAAAATGCCTGGGCGAAAGGCTTTTTTCAGGAACTTCGTGGAACTGTGATAGAATGTTGAGGTATTCGATATAGCTTTCTAAAGCTTCCTTGAGCTTGCCCTTCTTTGACAAATCCATACCTTTTCTGAGAGAAGCAAGGCGTTTTTTATAAAGCTCTATGATAGCTTTCCTTCTTCTTCTTTTCTGTCTTGCTTCCTCTTCTTCTCTTGTAACCATGATCCACCCGTCGGCTTATTAATAAGGAGACCTTAGAAAATTTTCAAAGGTGGAAAGACCAATTAGCCTATCAACAAAATGGATCCTTTTAATTAAAAGTTTGCCAGTCTGCCAAATATCAAATAAAATCCATTTCAACTTTTTAAAAAACGCAAAGCACAAGGGATATAAAATGGACAATAAAAAGTTGCCTATCGCAGTCACCATTACGCTTGTCATTGGACTCGCTCTTGGTTGGACAATTGGAAAATCAGGTTCACCTTCAAAAGAAGGTCTAACTAGTTTAAAAAGTCCGGAAAAACTCGGCTCTTGTTCAGCTGATGGATCAAATTCCTTGGAAGAAAAAGTTCTTAAAATTGACGACAGAATTTACACTTTTCAAGAACTTCCGGATAATCTTAAGCACACTCTTTTTGACCTCAAAAATGATGGTCACCAAAAGTCTCTTCGTTACTATGAAGAATTCGCTTTAAGAGTTGCTCTAGCAAAAGACCTCAATAAAGAAAGTCCTCTACCTCCCATGAAAGATCTTATGCCTCAAATGCAGGTAACTGATCAGGAAATCAAAGACTTCTTTGAAAAAAATAAAAACAGAATGCCACCTAATTCAAAACTTGAAACAATGAAAGCAAACCTTTCAAGATATCTTAAGAACCAAAAGCTTTTCTCTTGGTTTGAAAAAGAATTAAAAGGGCTTAAGGAATCAGGAAGACTCAAAATTCTGGCAAAAGGTCCTTCATCTCCAAAAATAAGTATGGACCTAAAAGGTCTCCCAACCGTTGGTCCTAAAGACGCAACTTTCACACTTATTGAAGCTTCTGACTATTTGTGTCCACACTGCCAAAAAGTTCACAAGGAAGTTAAAAGTGTTCTTGAAAAGTACAAGGATAAGTTAAAATTTGTTCAGGTAAACTATGCCCTTAGACCGAATCAGGATAGTGGTACTTATATAAGAGGTGCTCACTGTGCTCAAAAGCAAAGTGAAGGACTTTTTTGGAAATACCATCATCTAACATTTGAAAGACTTGCCTCTCCTGAAACAAAGGATGCAAAAGAAAGTGCTTTTAATACAGCAATGAAATTAGCAAAAGAAGTTGGTGTCGATGAAGGCAAATTCAAAACCTGCCTAACAAGTGAAGACTCCAAAACGGCTATTCTTGCAAACAACGACCGTCTTTCAAAAGTTGGTGTTCACTCAACCCCAACCTTTTTCCTAAATAATAAAAGAGTTGTTATTGGTCCTGAAGGCCTTGAAAAAGCCCTTGAAAAACTCATTCAATAAGACTTTCTTTTTTATACTATAACTAAGGCCCTCTATACTTTTTTGAGGGCCTTATTTATTCTCAATCCCCCACTTCACTTTCATGAAGTCAAAAAGGTCAGCTTTCTGATCATCGGTTAGTAAATTTTTAAAGATAATAACATCACCAATATGGCCTTTAAAAGACCTGGCTTTTGAGTTAGAATAGCAATTTACACACTTACCATTTTTCATCGACTTTGGTTCTCCCCCTAAAAAGACGTGATGATTTGGATCATCATTTGAAAATGATTTATTTTCAAGCCTTACGCTGTTGGCAGGAACTTCCTTAAGAGTATTGTTTGAGTAAATTGAAACAGGTCTTAAGGATTTAGACTTATCAAACTCTATAAGAATAAAGGATGACTTACCTTTTTTGATGACCCCTTTTTTCGTTTTGGAGTTAATAAGAGAACTTGTACCATTAGTAATTCTAAACCATAGTTGACCAGCATTGGCAGTACTATGACCCTCAAAGCCTAAAACAAACCCTTTCGTTTGTGAGGAAGACTTGTGACTATTCCCTAAAAGAGCGCAAAAACGGCTTTCACAATCCGACTTCACAAAAATGGCCATCGTATAGTTTGTTGAATTATTATGAAGGAACTTGAAGCTCTCCTTAGAGGTTGAACTTCGAAGCCGCCTAAACTTAGTCTGATCCTCACTATAGAGAGTATTTTTTTCATTCACTCCAGTTCCATTAACCTTATAGAGAAATCCATCTTCATCCGCGATTTCAAAATGGTTTTCTTTAGAAGACCTATCATTAAGAATAAGAACTTCATTATCTTCCCCAGTCACCTCGATATTTGAGTCCAAAGGTAAAGTAGGGTCAAGCCACAGGAACAGGTCGGCAGGTGCACTAGATGAAGATAACTCATTAGGATAAGGCAACCTTGTGTACGCTACACCAGATGCCGAACAAGCTGACAAATTCCCAGAATCACTTAGAGCTTTGGCAAAGAGGTTTAGATCACCAGGAGGTAAATCTTCTTTGTAATCACCCATTTCAATTAAAACTTCATTACCAATACTTTCAGCTTCGGCCACCTCTATAGAGCACTCTTTATCTCTATAAAGCTTAACCTTTTGATTGGCCATGACTCCTTGAACTCGAACTTGAGGTCTTTTGAATATATCAATGGAAGAAATATTGTCTTCCAACATAATTTTGGATGGTGCTTCCGGAGGAGTTAAATCAAGGTTGTAGGCCACCGACAAATTAGAGCAAGCAGACTCATTTCCAGCAATATCTTTAACTTTAATATAATAAGTGTAGGACCCCTCTTCTTTAAGAGCTTTATCTAAACTAGGCCTCACATCAACTTGTCCTCCAATACTTCCCTGACTCTTCCCAACTTCTTTACTAGGACCACAAGTTTCATCGTCTTGGAAAAGAAGCACTTTGTCTCCAGCAGACAAACTCTTAACAATAATTTTAGGTCTTTTCTCATTAAAAGTTGGTTTAAGGTTTGGATCTAAAGAAAAATCAGATGGCATCTCCGGTGGCGTTTGATCAATAGAGAGGCTAGCACTGGCCTTCTCTGATTCTCCATCAGCATCTCTTATGGTGTACTTAAAGGCCCCCGAACGGTCCTCTCCTTTTCCCATAACTTCGAAGAAACAAGTCCCTTCGTTGTCACACTGGCAAGCCTTTTCAAGAGTAAAGTAATCTTCTTCAAGGTCAAAAACAGAACAGGAAAGGGCCTTGTCTTTATTTTGATCTGTATATTTAACTTTAATAACACTTAAAACATTGGGTCTAATATGAGTCGGTTCAATTTTCCCCAAGGCCTTAGGAACCATGGGAACTCCCCCAGTGGATTCATTAAAAAGTGAGTTAATTGAAGCATCATCAAGCGCCTTAGAATAAAACCTTAAGTCATCGAGAAGTCCCCTATAAGAAGCCCCTTTTGTCCCCATCGCTGTATCGCCAAAAACCTTACCAAGTCCCCGCTCTCCAGGATGGTATTCAACGACTTTGATAGCGGTCTTTTTCTCATCCTTTAATTTTCCATTAACAAATAATTTTAATACTTTTTCTAGGCCATCAAAAGTAATCACAACATGATACCATTTATTAATGCCGTCACTATCAAAAGACCACGAAACTTTATCGTCTACTTTCGTAGAGGATGTCGAGTAGTTATAAACGCCTGCAATAAATTGGCCGTTTTGGATAACAAGGGAGACTCCTTTTACATTACCACCTTCATCATAAATCACTTGAAAAGAGTCTTTCTTATGAGTGTCTTTAGGTTTAACCCACATAGAAATAGTTCTTGCCTGAAATTCCTGGGTAAGGAAATTGTTCCGGTCATTTTCTTTAAACTCAACTGAAGTGTCATCAAAGGACAAAACATGACCTCGAATATCATCTTTAAACCATTTCGAGGAATCATTTAACACTCCTTTACGCCCAGCTTTACCAGTAGAATCATTAACTGAGGAACCAGCTGATTCATCAAATTTATAATGAGCAAATAAAGAATCATCCTTAAAGGAATATTGATACGTTTCTATAGTCGGATCCGAAGCATTCCCGGCTTTATCACATGCAATGATAGAAATAGTTTTCTTACCAGGTGCTTTTATTGATATTTTATTTCCACTTTCAAGAACTGTCCCTTTGGTACAATTTACAGGAGGAGCGCCATTTAAGACATACCGAAATTCTTTAAAATTAGAATCTTTCCCACCCTTTATACTGATATCAAAATCTTCAGAAAATGTTTTTGACTCGGGTTCTAAGATAACCTTCTCTGGTTTCATTTTATCATTTACAGTGACGGTAAAAAGGACGTCGTCAAATTTTCCAAGCCTTGAATCTTGACCACGGACTCTAAATTCATATTTTCCTGAAGTTTTAAGTGGAGCATTCCATTCAAAAAGACCTTTATTTTTATCAAAGCTCAATCCCTCTAGTTCATCATTTTTACAAGCATTAAATTCAGAAACTTTGCCATCAACAACGCTATCGAAAAAACAAGAGTAAGCGACGACCTCACCATCTCTATCTTTATCTTCTTTCGTATGCTTGTCGTTGACATCAATTTTAACGGAGGTACCAGAATCAATGGTAGCTGATTTGACTGGGGCTAGTTCTGGTGAAAGGTTGAGGTCATTAACATCAATACTAAAAAAGATATTATCATTATCTTTTCCATCAGTTCCCGTTACTTTAAAATACCAGGTACCGGAAGAGTCCAAAGCCGGTTTCCATTTCATAACTCCCGTTAACCTTTCAAAAGTTAAACCTACTGCCTTTGTACAGGGGTTCGAAGTGGCCGAAGTAACAGTTTCTTCGGTTCTTGAAAATTGACAAGTATAACTAATCATTTCCCCATCTGAATCTTTATCACTTCCACTTTCATCATTAATATCAATTAAAGACATCTCTTCGTTTTCATAGGCCACAAGGTCTGAAATATCTGATAATTTGGGAGGTCTATTCTTATCTTCCACATTAATTTTAAAAATTTTGGAGTCACTAAATCCTGAAGCGGTACCAACAATTTTAATTTCATAAGGACCTGATTGATTAAAATTAGGAGACCAATCCAAGACACCGGTCATAGGGCTAAAGCCAACACCAGAAAGTACTGAACAAGCAGTTAAATTTTGAACATTATTATCTGGCAATAAGTCGTAAAAACATTCATAGCTAATCATTTGACCAATGGAAGTTTGGTCCCCTCCACTTTTATCGTTAGCATCAATTTGAGTTAAAGGTTCATTTTCTTTGACAAAATTATCACTAATTTCCTGAAGTTCCGGCGCCAAATTATAAGTTACGCTGGCCATTTTTGAAGATGATATATTCCCAGCTTCATCACGGCACCAACCGTATAATTTATAATCACCAGCACCCCGATTGAGTTCATAAAAATTAGGTTTAGTTAAAAGCCAATTGACTGGTTTTGTGGAGTCTTCGGTTATTTGCCATCCGCTCACTTTAACACCATCAAAACAATCAAAGGCTTTAACGGGAATTTTTTTATCTTTTGTCATAAAAGGAAAATCAAATTGAGAAACATTGGGGGGTGTACTATCTATAATATAAAGAAGTGAATCTATAGTACAAGGTGATGCCTGGCCCTTGGAGTTTATACTTTTTGCATAAAAATTATAGTGTCCTTCGGGAAGATTTGTAAGGGAAATCTCAGCGGTTCCTTCATTGGCAATGGCCTCTCCCATTTTTTGAAAACAACCAGGATCGTTATATAGAATAACATTGTCATCAAATCCAACACCTTTTACCATTACCTTAGGGGAAGAGTTTTGAGAAGGAGAACTTAAACCACCGGAAAGAGAAAGCTCTGAAGGCGTATTGGTTTCCTCCATTTCCCATTTTTGATCTAGATATTCCCTGACGACTTTTCTTTCACTGTCAGAGAGGACCCTATTATAAATGATAAATTCGCCAATTTCTCCTTTCCAAGGATAGTTTATCCCCGCATCCATATGTTTTCCTAAATAAACTCCTTCAAATATAGAATCATAGGATTGATGGGTGTATTGATTATTATTTACATTCGTTTTAGAAGAAATCAATTCATCTTGTCTATAAACCTTCATTGTTTTTGAACTTTTACTGGACGTAAAATTCCACCTATAAAAAAGACCCTTCGATGCCTTCATAGGGGCCAAAATCCTTCCACTATTACTGAACTTCCCGAAATCAAACATAGCATTAGCTTTACCTGATGAGTCAGTTCCCCAAGGGAAATGAATATTAAGCCTGTTATTAGATCTAAGAGGGTTAGCTGATAATATGGACGTTTTAGGGTTAAAACTGTTTCGAGCAAATATAAAAATATCAGCTTCTGTTGCCGTCTGGACACCCATAATAGCTTTTTCTCCCACGAGTAAACTATCATCGACCCCATCAAATTTGACAACATTTCTATCTCCAACTTTTATAAGTTCTGGGAGTGCCTCACCTTTATGATCTTGAGGCGGTTTGACTTTGGCCGTGACTTCAAGGGAAGTCACCCTATCATTCCAACCATTGCCTAATCCACTATTAATCCAGTTACTATTTTGATTGGTTTTTGTTTTACAAACACCATCATCTCTACAAAATTTAACATTCACATCCTTAGGAATTTTATAAGAGCTAATTTGATTCTGCCACCCACCTTTTGGTACAGGATCTTCTCCAACACAAAATTTCCATTGGGTTCCCTTATAATTACTGTGAAGATACATGGAAGCGCATCTTTTGTTTTCTGGATTATTTTTTCTAAATAATGGCCTTAAAAAATCAATTGGATCTCTTGCATCATTTTTATTAGAGGAACGGTCTTTCCACCTGGCTATTTTGCTAGTGCCTTTTAACTCCATTGTCTTTTCAGAATCAGCATCCATCCACCATTGAACATTTCCAAGGGAATAGAGGGATTGATTAAGTTGAACTTTTCTTTTCAAGCTGTTAATGACTTCTAAATCCATTTTGGCCACAGCACTTGGATTTTTATTTTTCGGAATATTACATTGAATGGTTTCAGTTGATTCACTAATAATAGAGCAAACATCTCCCCCGACTTTAACAATATTACCGGAAGAAGAAAAATTATTCCCTTTAATCGTTAGTGTTTCCCCACCATTTCCAGAAAAAGCTTTTGGCATAAAAGAAGAAATTGTGGGGTTATCATTAGTCATTTGGATATTCCACTTCTTAGAAAGTGAATTTCTGATTCCCATTCGCTGACCAAAAGACAGTGCCTTATCAAAAATAAGGACTTCCCTGATTTTTCCTTTCCAGAATCTACTTCCTTTATACCTAGAACCTAGGTTAAAACTTAAGCCAATTTTAAGACCACCAGTTCTAAACTTTTCAATGTCGGTGGCACCATATTGAGAACTTGTTGTTTCAGAAAATTTAAATTCAGTAGGATTTCCGTTACAATTAACAGCATTAATATTTCCATTAGAAGAAACCTGAAGGCATTTCTCTGACTTTACAACTTGCTTTGTCTGAACGCATTTATTCCCGTAAATGCTACAAGCTTTATAAAATTCCACACATTTGTATTCAGAGCATTTGTATCGAGAACACTCCCTTTTGCGCTCTCTACACTTATAGCGTAGGCATCTTGAATTATTCGCACTAATACAATAATCATCGTACTTTGCCCAACCGTCGAAATAACCACAGCCAGTATAACAACGCCATCGCCACCGCCAACACCGTCTCCTTTCATTATTATTTAGTTTTCTTTTCCATTTATTTCTAACACTATATTCCCATTGACCACTATCACAATAACTTTTTCCTCCTGAGGTGTAACGTTTATTGCAGATACTTGTTGTCCTCCAACTCTCGCAATTACTACTTCCACTTGAATACCGTCTAATACAAGTATTATTTCTTTTTTTACACCTTGGTGTATTTTCCCAGGAAAGACAATTATTATCATTTCCAAAATCAAGCACTTCTCTAGTGCAAACATTTTCATAAACCATTGTTGTTTTTGGGGTTAAAAGAGAAGGGTTTGACTGACTAACTTTAAAAAGCTGTTCATCTTTTCCATTACAGTCTTTTAATGATAGCTTCCCTCCCAAAAAGCTCCAGCATTTTCCAAGTTGTGAGACACTTTTAATTGTAAAAAAGCTTCCACCTGCCTTAACATCAGAGTTCCAACCCTGTTCTTCTCCTTCATGACAACTTTTAAATTTGATGGCCCCACTGGAGTCACTTCCGTCTAAACACATTTTTTCATCTAATTTATTTTTAAAAATTTCATATTTACCTTGTTGAAGCATTTTATTATTTTGGACGATAGAAAATCCACGACTATCAGTCATAACTTCAACGATATGAGTATTTGTAAAGGAAAAAGAGTTAATATTAGTTGGTGGTATATGAGACCCGAAAAAATTCCATGATTTCTTGTTATTCGTTTCTAATCGATAACCATCAGTCCCTGAACTTCTTATAAAAGAGAGTGGATTTGTCCAATCGCCTGTATCAGAAAAAGATTCAAGGACTATAAAAAGGCCATGTTCTTTTTGATCATCCTTTAAAATATTCCTAGCTCCGTCATTGGTAAGAGATCCTCCACCAAACTGCATATAATTACCAGTTTGATCACCTTTAAAAATAACAGAACCATTACTGGATAAAGGCGACATATGGTTATTATTTCCGCTTTTATCCCTCCATTGAGTGACTCTTTCATTGTCAACTGAGACTGTACCTGTATCAGAAGCATCTAGCCAAAGCTTCGATTGACCAATATAGGTAAAGCCATTTTTAAATTCTACAGGATCTCCCTGAGGCTTTTTAACGACAACGTTAAAAGTTGAAACCTTCGTTGTCCCTTCAGGATTAGCAGGAATTTTACAAGTAATTTCACTTTTGGTTTCGGTTAGGATTTGGCAATTAGTTCCACCAATGGTGACTATATTCCCAAAGTCAGAAAAATTACTTCCTTTAATCGTTATTTCATCTCCGCCCTTGCTAAGACCCATATTAGGTTTTATAGAAGTTAAGGTAGGGTAATCTTTAAAAGACCATTTCTTTTTAAGAGTTTTTTGAACTAGCCTTAACTCTTTTTCTGTAAGAGACCTGTTATAGAGAATAATTTCTCCCATATCTCCTTTATATTTATTATTATATTGATCCCTTCCTTTTCCAATATAGATTTTATCCCTTCCTCCATCTTGAGGAACTTTGCCGACAGTTCTTTTATCAAAACCCATGGGATTGATTAGGCCATCTACGTTGAGGGAAAGTTCATTATTACCATGTTTTAGAGTGGCAAGGTAAAAAGAATCAAGGGGTACACTAACTCTAGGGGCCTTTTTACAATTATCACACATTGTCCCATCGATGCCGGCCCTAAAACCCAAGTCATCAAAGTAAAGCCCAAACCAGGCCTCTTTATCTCCGATAATCCCAGATGTGTTATAACCTCTATCATAAGGGGGCGGAGGCCCGTTTCCAGTAGGTCTTCCGACAAAGAAAATCGTTGATTGGCCGTCTTTAACATTAGCCACATCATTCCAAGTGGTAGACTCTAATTGAAAAAAGTCTCCGTCATCGTTATTTTTAATACCATTAAATGAAATAAGAGAACGACCACTAAAATCTTGAGGCTTAAAAGTCGGTTTATTGGAAAGGATAGAGGCCTCTCTTTTAGAAGCACTTTTATCAACCCAAGAATTAACAAGTATTTTTCCATTTTCTTTTACTAGGTCGACGGTTCGTCCATCATCCCCATCTAACCATAAAGTGGGATTTCCTATATAAGTAAGGGCATTTTTAATTAATTGTGGAGTTTTAGAAGGACTTGATATAAGGACGTCCTGATCACTAATATTTTCTATTCCTTTTCCATTTTTAGGAATTGTACAAACGATCTGTCCTTCATCTTCTGTTATAATGGGACAGTCAGAACCACCAATTTTAATTTTATTTCCACTTTTATTAAAACTTCCATATAAAAAGAGGTTACTACCACCTTGGCCTTTAACTAAGCGAGGCCATAAAATAGGTTTAATATTTTGTAATTTATGGTTCCACTTTTTGGCCAAATAAGAATCTAAAGAAATCCTTTCCCTATCTGTCAAGGCCTTTTTGAAAACCAGTACTTCTTTAACATCTATATTGCCTTTAAACTCTTGGGGGTCATGACCAATAGAACCAATATCGAAATAGTTGTGAGAAGGATTGCCCTTGGATTCTGTAAAACCTTTATTACTTTGCCAACCATTAATATAGACCGTAGACTGATTTTCTTCTTCAGTCCTCATAGTGGTTATAAAAGATTTAAACTCAGCATTTTTTAAGGTTAAAATATCAACGAGTCCATCACTCCCATTAGAAATACCGCTTTTATTTCCATTTTCAGTAAAGTTAAGAAGAGCAAATCGATCCCAACCCATATTATCTGTACCCCAAATAGCATTTTTCTTTAAGTTAGAATCATGAGGCTTAAAGACAATAACGACTGTTGCGTTTGGAACAATTTCCCTGCTTATATTAACATTTTCAGATCTTAAAAAAGAATTTTTGAACTTAACAAATGATTCACTTTTATTAGACCCTTTATTTAGTTCAGGAGGTTGGCCTGAAACAAATTTAGCGTGGTTATCATTACCACTTTGATCTTTCCAACATTTAACGCTTTTATTTGTGATTTCATTGGTAGTTTTAGCGCATTCGAGGTCGCTAAAAAGAGAGTCTTTTTTACCTGAATCAAGCCAAAGTAGCGGGGAACCTGTATAAGTAAAGTGAAGTGGGTATTTTAAATTAGTTCCAGACGTTTTTACAACAAGATCTTCCCTTGAAATCATATGAAGCCCTATAGGGGACTTAGGAACTGTACAAACTATCTCAGAACGAGATTCATTAGAGATGGCGCAGGCTTTATTACCAATAAAAACTTGATTTCCACTCTTTGAAAATCCTTTGCCTTTAATCGTTAGATTAATTCCACCTTCACCTTTACTACTAAGATGGGAAAAAGAAAGGATTTCAGGCTTAATCAAAAGTGTATAACCTAAACCTAGATCTGAACAAAGAGATAAATTTCCACCACTATCTTTAAATTGACCATAAAAGGATTTTTTTCCATTGTCTTCACCATCTTCTTTAAATGTAATATTTTTAATTTGAAATTTACCTTCTTTTACTAATTCAGAACCTATAGGTTCACCTTCGCATAACTTATTTAAGAAAATATTAACTGTAGTCCCTTCTTCACCGATAATATCCTTACCCTCGATTAATGGTCTTACTTCAGTAGAAATGGCCCCATTTTTAGGGTTTAATAAGGCCCATCCGTCTGGGTTTTGAGGAGGAACTCCATCCAAAACTTTAATGGTGAAATACTGAGTGTCGATAAGTCCACCATCAGAACCTGAGATTTTAAATTCATAATTTCCTAACTGACCAATTTTGGGAGTCCAATTAAAGGTTCCTTTTAGGGGATCAAAAACAATCCCATCAAGTGACTGACACTGTTTAAGATTAGTTACAGAGCCGTCAATACTTTGGTCATAAAAGCAAGTATAGGAAATTTGATCGTTATCTTGGTCTAAAGTGGTGTTTGTATTTTTATCTTTTACACTAATTTCACTGAGAGAGGTATTTTCTTTGATGGTTTGAGATTGGCTTGCCAAGTCAACAAGTTCAGGTGCTTTATTGATATTTTCTGCCGTAATCGTAAAAATTTTATGATCTACAGATTCTGATTCCTTACCATTTTTTAAAATGGTGCCTCCATCACTAGCGGAAATTTTAAACTCATAATCACCTTCCTGGCCGAACTTAAGATCCCAGGAAAATTGTCCATCTATCGGATTAAACTTTAGTCCAACTAAAGAAGTACATTCATTAACACCACTAACGTTCCCATCTTTTAATTTATCGTAATGGCATTGATAGACTATTTTTTCACCATCAATATCAATGTCTTCATTGGAATTTAAATCAAGAGAATCAAATGAAATATTGGTCTTATTAACATAACCTATATGGCTTTCAAGACCTCGTAATTTTGGGGGCCTATTTGAATTAAGGACTGTGATAATTAGATCTTTAGTATCACTTTCTTTTACAAAGGTTTCCTTTTTAGCTCCTCCAATATTATCTTTAGTAAATTCATCCGTGGCTTTTATAATTAGCGCGATATCAACTTTTTTACTTTTAATGCTAGCGATTTCATACCCTGGTTTCCATGAAAGCTTTCCATTTTGTTGATTAAAGATA
Source organism: Halobacteriovoraceae bacterium (assembly GCA_002715375.1). Taxonomy (GTDB): domain Bacteria; phylum Bdellovibrionota; class Bacteriovoracia; order Bacteriovoracales; family Bacteriovoracaceae; genus UBA7317. The sequence continues at coordinate 2,082 of PAZA01000055.1, read as the reverse complement.
ATACCTAGTGAAGAGCATTCTTTATTGTTATTTTCTGCTTTATAAAAGCACTGGTATGTTACTTTTTCCCCATCAAGATCTAAATCATCCCCAAGGTCTGTATTAATATCTATATTTAAAGTGTCATTTTCCATTACTGTTTGAGGATCAATCTTACCAATGACAGGAGGCCTGTTTTTATTTCCAACGATTATTTGAAAGTCAGTAGTAGTGGTCAGAGGTAAGAATTTTTTATCACCCAACTCTCGCTTACCTAAATTATTGGAATTTGTATCAGTAGCAGAAATAATAAAGTTATAATTTCCGGCTTCATAATAAGCTGGAGTCCAATTTAACTTACCTGTTGCAGCATCAAATGAAATATCTAATTCTAAACAAGATTCTTTGTTAACTTCACAGGAATAAGTAACCTTCTCATTATCTTCGTCTAAATCATTAGACATTCGAGTTTCCACATTAATAGTCTGAATAGGCGAACCTTCTAAAACGGATTGATCTTTAATTTTAGAGAGTATAGGTGCTCTATTTACATTTCTGATTTTTATATTAAAAATAGAGTCATCTCGAGAAGTAGTAATTTTTCCATTATCAAGGACAATAGTCCCACCATCAGTTCCTACAATTTTAAACTCATATTCACCAGCTTGGTTAAAGTCAGGAGTCCATTTGATTTCACCTTTAGTGCTATTAAAAGAAACCCCACTTAATTTTAAGCAATCATTACCGTCACTTTCCTTAACTATAGAGTCGATCAAAGAATCATAAAAACAAGAATATTTGATGACCTCATTATCAATATCTTTGTCATCGTTAGTAAACTCATCAGAGCTATTAATAAGTTCGATTGGTTGACCTTCAAGTGAAGTTAATGAGTTAATTTTTTTAAGTTTTGGAGGTCTATTAACATTTTTGACCTCAATACTAAAAATTTTAAAATCACTCTTGGGATTCGGATCATTATCCTGACCCACAATCTTAAATTCATAAGTTCCAGATTGATTAAAGTCTGGAATCCAATCTAAAATTCCTTTATTTTTATCAAATGAAATACCTTTAAGTGCTGTGCAGTCTTCCTTTGCTTCAACTTTAGAGTCATTTATTAAATCGTAAAAGCAATTGTAGCTAATATTTTGAATATCTATATCCTGATCTGGTAATTTGGTTTTATTAGGAGTTTTAATTAAAGATATGTCAGAAAGGTCTATAGTTTGAATATTTTTATTTTCATCAACCGATTGATTCGCAACTTCTATTAACTTAGGAGCTCTGTTTACATTATTTATAGTGACACTAAACTCTTTTTCATCTGTCTTAGGATCTAAAGGATCGTTATCTTCAGCTATTATTTTAAAAGAATAAGATCCGGCAAGAAAGTAATCAGTAACCCAATTAAGTTCACCCGTTGTCTTATTAAATGTTATCCCTCTAAATGAGTCTTTACAGTCGACATAGGAACTAATTTTACCTTTTGTAGGAGGTCCTCTAACTAAGCATTCAAAATTTAATTTTTGAAGATCTATATCTTCATTAGAACTCTTAATAGTTCTCCCAGGCCGGATGAGTTTAATTAGTTTATCTAAAGAAGATTTATCCTCTGCCATAACATTTTCTAATTTTTCATTCTCATTTATAACCTTATCTTCAATCGTAGCTAAAACAGGTGGGCGATTAGAGTTATTTACTTTTATTAAAAAGGTCTTAGAATCTTTTGATTCAACGGTCTCGTTTTTATCATTGTTAATTTTTCCGCCATCACTGGCCACAATGGTAAATTCATAATTTCCACTTTGAAAGAAGTCAGGTTTCCAATTTAATTTTCCATTAATAGAGTCAAAAGAAATACCTCTGATTGTTGAACAGTTTTGATTTCCATCCAATTTTTTATTGATATTACTATCAATGAAACAACTATAAGTTAAAGTTTCTTGATCAATATCTTTATCAGCTAAAGTTGTCCTATCATTGGCATCAATTTAAACCTTAAAACTGTAAGATATACATTCAATTAAAGTTATTGGGCCTTAATTTTTGCAGAGCTGATGTCTTTAAATTATAATGCCTTTTTTTAAAAGCACCCTTTGG
>PAZA01000054.1 GCA_002715375.1 Halobacteriovoraceae bacterium | reverse complement strand
TTATTGGTGTGATGGGAATTGATGCTTTTTATAACACTATGGCCAGCTTTCATCGTACAGGCTTAACCGTTAAGGATCCAACAGAGACCGCTCAGTATTGGGCAGATAAAATTCGTGATGAGGTGGACATTATTGTTGTTTTAACACATCAAAATAGAACAGCTCCCATGCAAACTAATAAAGAATCAGATCCATCAGTGCAACGAGGTTTTGATGAAGATTATGCCATGGCCGGTAATTTAAGAGATGTAGATGTGATATTTGGTGGTCACTCCGATAACGGGTTGAAAAAACCGGTTATTCATCCTGAGACTGGCACTGTAATAGGGCTTACCTTTGGCCAAGGCATGCATCTTGGTTATACAAAATTTAAAGTCGATACAGAGAAACATGATGTTGAATTTATCGAAGGTTATCTTATTCCAGTAAATTCAAACCAACTTCCTGAAGATAAACAAACTGCAGAATTAATCAAAAATTACAGGATGTTATATCCAGAGCTTGCAGAAGTATTAGCAATTGTAGCTGAGCCCTTAATGAGAAAATACAATGAAGAATCTACCATTGGCAATCTATTAACTGATTATATGAGAATAGCAGCTAAAAGTGATATTGCCTTTCTTAACTCAGGTGCAATTCGTGCAGATATAAATGCAGGTAGCATAACGTTAGAACAGCTAATAAATGTTTATCCATTTAAGGATAATTTAACAGTCATTGAGCTCACAGGAGCTCAGATTAAAGATCTAATTGAGTATAGTCTTACGCTACCCTATGGAATAGGGCAAATATCGGGCGTGGAAATTAAATATGACAGTACACTTGAAGACATGAAAAAAGTAATTGAGATTAAATTTGATGGAGAAGATATTAATCTTGATGCGAAATATAGTGTTTCAGTATCTGGTTATTTAGCAACTGGTGGAGATGGTTATGAAGTTTTTACCGAGGGGCTTATTATTAATGATGATATGCCATTTCAAGATGCATTGTATGAAGAGTTTAAAAAAGCAGAATTAATTGAAATGCCAAAATTGGGCAGATTAATTGATATTAGTGAATACGATTAAGTGATTTATTTGAGCATAAATCCCTCTCTATAAGGCAATACAAAAAAATCTACTTTTGCACTAAATGCACTTGTCAAAATTATACTTTGTTGAGATAGTAGAAGATTATTCTAAATTAGGAGAAAAAATGAACTATTTAAAACTATCCATTTTAACTTCATTTATCTTTCTTGTTGGATGTTCGAGTGATACAGAAGAAGCAGAAGAAACTGCAGTAGTTTTTTCAGAATTTATGACTTGTACTCCTGGCGTTGATTTCAGTCCTGAATCAGCAAGAATGATGATCGATGAATGGAACGATATTGAATTTCCTGAAGGTTTCTTTTCATGGGGACATCAACCACTTGATGATTCCACTTTAGGAGGTGAAGGTAAAGTTTATTGGCAACTTTTCTGGGAATCAGAAGAGGATGCTGATGCTGCTTGGGCACAAGGCCCTAGTGAAGAATTTGCTGCATGGCAGTCAAAATATGAATCTGTTTTGACATGTGATGGAGAAAATAGAAGAGGTTATGATAGCCATTGGCCAAGAGATGTTGATGCATCAGGTGAATGGGATGATGATACAGCTCAATGGGTAACTTATGGTCACTATTGCAAATCTAATGATGATGCAGATTTTGCGAAATTAGATGTAGGAGTTGAGGCTTTTAACGCTTATCTTGATGAGTCTGAAACTGGGGAAGATGGTCCTTTTACTTTTGGCATATATTTCCATAGTGGAGAAAATCCAGAGCCATATGATCAATATGACTTCTTTTGGATGAACTATTATGAAAGTCATGAAGATGCAGAAGCAGGTTATGCAAGATTTCAAGCTAATGGCAGTGATGTGCAAGAATTATTTGATGCAGCAGCATCATGTGAAGGTCCATTTGGCATGGATACTTATCAATTCTATCCAGATCCAGATGATGCCTAATCATTATTGACTTTAAGAAAAGCCGCTTATAGCGGCTTTTTCTTTATATTTTTTAATTGAATAACATATATCAATGGATTCAATAAGAAGCATTCAGTTTGAACCTTGGTTTATTGATACATTTTTTTCTAAATTTGTAGATATTGCCTGGGGGCAACCAACACAACTTTTACTTTTAGGTGCTGGTTTATTTTTTGCGCTGATTGCTAAATTTAAACCTTATAGGTATTTATTATATGCATTTGATATTCTTAGAGGAAAACATCCAAGTGAAGGTGCCGGTGAAGTAAGTCACTTTAAATCTCTTACGGCAACACTTTCTGGAACAATTGGATTAGGTAATATTGCTGGTGTTGCTGCTGCTATATATTTTGGCGGACCAGGAGCAATATTCTGGATGTGGGTAACGGCAGTTTTTGGCATTGCTACCAAGTTCTTTACTGCAACACTTTCTTCCTTGTATCGAGAGATAAATCCTGATGGCAGTGTTAATGCAGGAACGATGTATATCATTAAGAATGGATTGCCTAAGTACATGCTTCCTTTTGCCTATATGTTTGCTTTTTTTGGGATGATCGCTGGTTTACCAGCAGTGCAAGCAAGTGAAATAGTAAGAATTACAGAAAATTTATTTTTTTCTGATGTAGAAAATTTTATTTACATAGCAGGTGCCATAATGGCAATTATTACTGCTGCAGTAATTGTTGGGGGTCTTAAGAGAATTGCAAATGTTTCAGCATTATTGGTTCCTCTTATGAGCATCATATATTTTGGTGCTGTATTTGTAGTTATCATCTTAAATTATGAGCGATTAATACCTGCTATAAGCTCAATCTTTTATGAAGCATTTAATTTTAAATCTGCTGTAACTGGCGGTTTAGTTATGGTTATCCTCACAGGCATAAAAAGAGGTGTTTTTAGTAATGAGGCAGGAGTAGGAACAGAGGCTCTCATTCATGGTACTGCGACAACTACACATCCAGCTAAACAGGGTCTTGTGGCAATGACAGGGCCTATATTTGATACTCTTATTATGTGCACATTAACTGCAATAGTCATACTTATGAGTGGTGTAGAGCCTACTGCAGATAACAAGGGTGTTCTTCTTACTGCAGAATCATTTGAGGTAATGTTAGGGTCAATTGGACCATTAATTTTGTTCATAGTGGTTTTATGTTTCGGACTGAGTACTATTTTTACTTATTCCTTTTATGGGACAGCCTGCGTTAAATTTTTATTTGGAAAAAAAGGCATACCCATATATCAGTTTATTTTTGTTTGTGCTGTTTTTGGTTTTTCTGTCGGAGGATTTGATCTTGCAATCAATGTTGTCGATAGTGCATTTGCTATGATGATATTCCCCACACTTATTTCTTGTATATGGCTTGCTCCTGTTGCTGTAAGAAAGGCAGAGGAATATTTTGCTAGTATAAAGAAATAATTTAGATGAAATGAAGAAGGTTGCAGTCATTGGTGCTGGTCCTAGTGGAATTACAGCAATAAAAAATTTTAATGATCAAGGCTTTGAAGTTACCGCTTTTGAACGTTGTGAGGGAGTAGGTGGCAACTGGCGCTTTAATGATCCCTCAGGACATTCAAGCGTATTTGAAACAACTCATATCATCAGCTCTAAATATACTTCCTTTTATGAGGATTTTCCTTTGCCCAAAAATGCATCTGATTACCCATCACATAAGGAACTTCTGAAATACTTCAATGACTATGCCAATCATTTTGATATCAACAAATTTATAAAATTTGGAACTGAGGTTCTGCATTGTAAATACAAAGATAATCATAAATGGAAAATACAATGGAGATCCTTAAATGCAGAAGCCATCAATGAAGAAGAATTTGATGCTCTCGTCGTATGTAATGGTCATCATCATGAGCCGCGTTATCCTGATTATCCTGGAGATTTTTCTGGAGAATATTTACATTCACATGACTACAAATCTGCAAAACCATTCGCCGATAAAAGAGTCCTTGTTATTGGAGGAGGGAATTCAGCTTGTGACGTAGCAGTTGAAACAGCTAGAGTTTCAAAAAAAACTACGATTAGCTGGCGAAGAGGGTATCACCTGATTCCTAAGTTCATGTTTGGTCTTACAACCGATATATTCTCCTATAAAAGTAGATGGCTTCCATCAAGATTAAGAATACCTTTTATGAGGTTTATGCTCGAATTAATACAAGGCAAGAATGAAGACATAGGATTGCCTAAAGTTACAAACAGCATACTTGCAACACACCCAACCGTAAATTCAGAACTATATGATGCTATTAGGCATGGAAAAGTAAAGCCTAAACCTGATGTAGAAAAAATTGATGGAAATACAGTGCATTTTAAAGATCAAACCGATGAAGATTTTGATGTAATAATTGCATGCACTGGTTTTAAAATAAAGCATAAATTCTTTGATAAGGATTTTTTAGACTTCGAAAATGGTTCTGTTCCTTTGTTGCATAAGATGATTCCAGCAAATATTAATAATCTATATTTTATTGGCTTGTTCCAGCCTCTTGGATGCATATGGCCAGGAGCTGAACTTCAGTCAAAACTTGCAGCAAAACATTTAGCTGGTCTTTGGAAGCCAAGTAATGACATACAAAAATTAATTGATCTAGAGCTTAAAAAACCAGATGTGGAGCAGGTTAAATCTCCAAGACATACGATTACAGTGGATGATTTTTCTTTTAGAAAAAGGCTAAAAAAAGAGCTGAGATCTATAAAGAGTGCAAATGTTTAAGTAGAGCTTTATGCTTCCTTATTCCGCCAAAATAATCAATCTCATATTTATCAAAATTCTCAAGACTATTAATTAACCCTTTTTTTGCATTTTCATAGTCTCTAATTGTCCACAATGGCTGAAATCTAACGTTAATAGCAAACAATGAGTATTCATCACTGTACTTGCAAATAGTTTCCCTCTCTGATCGCACATACCATTTTTCAATGGGCTCCTCAGGCCAACCTTCAGGCTCTAAATAAAACCTTTCATTATTTCCATGAATAAACCAATTTTCTCTTTTGAATGGGATTTCCAGCGGTGCATTCTTTATAAATTTCTCAATGGGATTACCAATCTTTTCATTTAGAGTTTTAACGGGTTTATGAATATCTTTGAGTGACTTTCCAATTTTTTTATTAAGATTCCAATAACTAGGAGAGCAAACAGATGCTGCGATTAATCTTTGATTTCCATTTGATTCAATAACACATAAATCATCAGGAACTGACAAAGATATATTTGCAATCATATCTGGAAATTTATTTTCAGTGGCGATTATTTTTTCTGAGAGAATATGTTGAGCTTCTATCGAATCTTCTGTTGCGGCAATGACGTCGCCATATCGAGTTTCTAGAAGTTTAGTTTTATGTTTTTTTAAGCTTGTTGATATATCGGATTCAAACCAATTTTCTTTCTCTATTGGAGCTAGACCAAGTCGGTATTTCTTTTGTCCATTTCCCCAAGGAGGATTTAACCAGAATTTTGTATTTGCTTTATCAGAAAGAGACATAATCTAACTTGTATAATATCAAGATAAATTACTATTAATATAATTTTAAAATGAAAAAAATATTCTTTCTTAGGCATGCAAAATCAAGTTGGACTGATTTCTCATTAAAAGATTTTGATAGGCCTCTTTCTACTAGAGGAATTCAAGATGCTGAATTGATGGGAAATTATTTCCACTCAAAAAAAATTAATCTTGATACTGTGATTTCAAGCCCATCAAAAAGAACCAAAGAAACACTAGATCATTTTTTTAATAACAGCATTCCAAGAATTGAATTTGATAAATCTCTTTATCATGCTCATCTGGAGGATATTCTAGGAGTTATTAGAGTTTTATTTGAGGACGTAAATACAATCATGATAGTTGGTCATAATCCCTCAATGCATGAAGTCACTGAATTTCTCAGCGGTAGTTTTCTTCCAAAATATCCAACATGTGGACTAGCAGCCTTAAATTTTGAAAATGAGTGGAAAGATCTTAATGCGAAAAGTTGTGAACTTGATTTCTTTAAGATGCCTCGTGAGCTTCGTTAGTGTTTTCTGTTTTTTTAGTTAGTATTGCAAACCCAGATAAAACTGCAGCAATTATTGCATGCCCAAAAACTAGCTCTTGAACAAAGTTGAAATTACCCAAATAAACTAATAGCAATACAGTTAAAGCTCTTAAAAACTCTAGGTGATAACCAAAAAATTTATTTTCATAAATGATCGATGCAAATACTAAAGTGGTCATAATATTAAAGCCAATTAAAAACTTGTCTAAATAGGAAATGTTATCCGGACTAAATAGGACTGCCTGCGTATAGATGCTTACAAATACTAACTGACCAAAACCAAACAACTTCGAAAATAAATTTGTCTTTGTATCGTATTTGTGGAAATTATCTAAATCATTTTTTTCTATTGGATATTTTTCTGAAACATCAGCTGGTCTCCATCCTGGTGGGGAAGTCCATACTTTTAACTTATCAGACCATTTTTTAGTTCGCCATGTATCTTTGAAGATCTGAACCCATACTTCTAAATTGGCCCATAATGGATTCCAGGACTTAAGTGGTTTGGATGTTCCATATATTGGCTTGAGATCACTTCTTTCATCTATAAAAGTGCCGAATAGCCTGTCCCAAAGTATAAAAACTCCACCGTAGTTAGCATCAATATATTCTTTGTTTTGTGCATGGTGAATTCTGTGATTCGATGGTGTCACAAATATGTAGTCTAGAATTCCTAGTCTGCCTATATGTTCTGTATGAACCCAAAATTGATAAATTAAGTTTATGCCTGCTACTGTAACGAATATTTCTGGTGGAATTCCCAGAAATAAAATTGGTGTGTAAAAAATCCACTTGAATAGAAAATCAGTGCTGGTTTGTCTTAGTGCGGTGGAAAGGTTAAATTCTTCACCATGATGATGCACAACATGTGTGGCCCACAAAAACTTAATTTCATGACTGCATCTATGCATCCAGTAATAACTCATGTCATATAAAAGAAAGGCAATTATCCAAACAAATGGGCTATAAGAGTCTAATATGCCTAAATGAAAGTTTTGCTCCCATATAAATTTATATACAAGAAATTGAACGCCAAATTTAAGAAGAGTAGGGTACCTACTCATTAAGCCAAGCCCAATACTCGTCACAGTATCATTAAGTCGGTAGTTATTTCTTTTCCTTAAATAACCATATAAAAACTCGCAAAGAATCATGAATGTAAATACTGGGACTGCGTACGCTATTAAATTGGATGTTTGCATAATGATAAAAGCTACTTTAGGTATAGTATTATAGATAAATTACTCATTTCAACCAGATATATGAGATATTTTTTTATAAATCTAGTGCTTTCAATTTTTTATGTTTTGCCTTCCTGGTTTTTAAAAATTATATGGCCCTTGCAAAGAAAAAAGATACGAGGAGAATTTCTTGATTATCAATCGGCAGTTTTTATTAAAATTATTGGGGTTTTTGGTTACAAAATAGATACCGAAAACTTTTCAAATATTGAAAGAACGAGATCTAATTTTAGCAGATTAAAAATCAAAATAAGTGAGGATACTCCTAAAAAATATACAACCAAAAATCACGTTTTAAATCATGCGGAAAATGTATTTATAAGAGAATACACACCAAATAAAATTTTGTCTGAAAGATCTATGCTTTATTTTCATGGAGGTGGTTATGCATTAGGAAGTGTTGATACACACCACAATTTTGTTTCACGAATGTGTATAGAACTAGGAATAAAAATTTATTCTTTAGAATATCGCCTCGCACCTGAGAACAAGTTTCCAATAGCTTTAATTGATGCTTTTGAAGCTTATAAATGGTTAAAAAATAAAGATTATTCTGAGCAACAAATAATGCTATGTGGTGATAGTGCAGGAGGTCATTTAGCTGCCTCCCTAGCAAATTATCTTGATTTGAAACAAATGAAATTACCGTATTCACAAGTACTTATTTATCCCATGATTAGTCCTTCTCTGGAATTTGAATCGATGGAATTGTTCAAGGAAGACTTTCTCCTAACAAAGACATCTATGGCATGGTTTTGGGAGCAATTAAAAGCTCAAGATAATAATGATCAGGACCCAAAATTTGATTTGCTAAAGCAGAGAAATGTAACGAATTTCCAAATAAAAACATCAATAATTACTGCTGGTTTCGATCCATTATGCGATGAAGGAAATGACTACGCTAATCACTTGATTAGTCAAGGAAACGAAGTATCTCAATTACATTTTCAAGAACTTTTTCATGGTTTTGTGACTTTTACTAGAATAAAAGCAGCCAGAGATGCAGTCCTAGAAATAATAAAGGAAATAAAAAAGATTTAAGGAAGCAGCTGCTCAACTTTTTTTAGAGCCTTTAACATTGCTTTTTTCACATCATTTGATTCTTTCTTATTTGCAGTGCCTTTTGAATACACAAGATTCGTAAAGTGTTCTTTTAATTTTTCACCTAAATCGACAGATTTCTCTGTAAATCTATTCTTTAGTTCTTCAAATTTAACTCGTGATACCATTTCTTTAGGCCCAACAGGGTCTAAGCCAGCAAACATTTGAAACCTTATTGATGCTTCATTTAGGTCCATAGATTCATTTGGCTTTCCATTTAAGAAGTCTGGAATTAATTCTTTTGCAACTTTTGCAGAACCATTATCAATTAATTGTTCAAATAATTCTTGATAAGATTTGAGCTTTTCCTGTGCTTTTTCATTTTTTTGAAGCATGGCAAAATCTCTAATGGCTTTTTTAAATTTTTTCTCCTCATTTGTTCCTTGAAGATTCTCAAGTTCGCTAAATTTGAGTTCTGCTTCGCCCGGTGTTATTGCTTTATCTCTAAGATCCTTAATAATTGTTTCCATCAAGCCTCTTGATTCATCAAGCTCCTTATCTTTTATTTTTAATAATACATCGCAAACTTTTGAGAAATTTTCATTAATTTGTGGATCTAACTTTTTTCCTGCTGGGCCTAATGTTCTCCAGATATCTTGCAGCTCTCTTATTCTTGCTACTGATGTATCAATGTCATCTTTACTTAAAGACTCTACTTCAGAAATTATTTCTTCCTTCTTACCTCTATTAAATTTTTCAACTTCTTCAAGAAGTTGATTGATCTGGTTTCTTGATTCTCTAAAACTTTTATTTAACTCTTGAAAGTCTCCATCAGGAACAGGAGAAAATAATTTCCACTTGTCATGTATCCCTTTTAAAAAGTTAACTATTTGAATCACAGTAATGCTTTCAGCAGTTTTGCCTACTGGAAAAGCATCCATCTCCTTAAGAAGGTTTAATTTCTTCGATTTGTTTAACTCTTTCTTACTTTCAAGTTCATTAAAGTAATCTTTGCATGGCTCCCATGCTTTTTCACACGCTTCTTTAAAAATAGCCCATTTTTCCCTGCTAGCTGTTTTTCCATGCTGATCGAGGTTCTGCCATTGTTTTTGATAGGAGTTAATTTGGTTTGCAAGTTTTCGCGGCTCCAGTTGTTGGCTAGCCAGTTGATTAACATTTTTAATTAACTCGCTTCTCTTATCTGAAGTTGCAAACTCAGCCCAATCATCATATTCCTTTGCTGTAAAATTCAATCTTTGAAATTTGTGTTTAAACCTTGATGGAATAGGCTTACTTTTATTAAACACCGAATTAAGCTTTCTTAAATCCTTTTGAGCTTTTTTGATATGCCCAGAAGCGAACAGTTGTTCTATCTCATTTAACTGCTGATTTAGATTAATTGTCTTCTCTACCACAAATTTATCAGAATATTATTTATAATTTCAAACAAATACTATTTGAATGAAACGGATTTTAACAGGTATAACACCAAGTGGCTATCCTCACTTAGGAAATTATATAGGAGCAATTAAACCTTCTCTAGAGTTATTGGATGAAAAATGTGAATCATTTTTATTCATTGCTGACTTGCATGCACTTATTAAAGTTTCAGATCCTGAGCAATTAAATCAGTTGACACATAGTATTGCATTAGCTTGGATGGCATCTGGTTTAGATCCACAAAAAACATATTTCTACAGACAATCTGATGTTCCTGAGATAACAGAATTAGCTTGGATCTTAAGCTGCATAACAGAAAAAGGTCTACTTAATCGTTCCCACGCTTACAAAGCTGCTATGGATACAAATAGGTCTAGCGGAAAAAAAGATACTGATGAAGGCATATCAATGGGTCTTTTTTCTTACCCACTTTTAATGGCTTGCGATATTCTGGCACCAAATGCTACTCATGTTCCAGTTGGAAAGGATCAAAAACAACACCTTGAGATAGCAAGGGACATTGCAGAAAAATTTAATAACAAATATGAATACGTTTTTAACATTCCTGAAGCAGTAATAAACGTAGAAAAAACAGTACTTGGTACTGATGGAAGAAAAATGTCAAAAAGCTATAACAACATTGTTCCTATTCTTTCTTCAGAAAAAGATTTAAAAAAATCAATAATGACAATAGTAACGAATTCTCAAGAGCCAGGAGAGAAGAAAGATTGGAAAGAGAATACTCTTTTTTCTATTTACGGTTCTTTTGCTTCTGATAATCAAATAGCCGATATGAAGAACAAGTTTGAAGATGGTATCGGGTGGGGTGATGCAAAGAATATTGTTTTTAATGACTTAAATGACTTGATTAAGCCCATTAGAGACAAATATCTAGAGCTGGAATCAAAAAAATCTGATACTGAAGAGATTCTACAAACTAATGCTAAAGAAGTAAGGAATCATACTCAATCTCTTGTTAAAAGGGTAAAAGAGCTTGTTGGTATAAAAAAACTTTAGCAATAAACTTTATTTATGAGCAAGAACAAAAAAGCAGTTCTATTAATTAGCTTGGGTACTCCAGATAGCCCATCATGGTTTGATGTTGCTAGTTACTTAAGTCAATTTCTTGGTGACGGCAGGGTGCTAAGCTCCTTGCCATCTTTTTTAAGATTCCTTCTAGTAAATTTGATCATTGTTCCTACAAGAGCATTTTCATCGTCCAAGAGCTATAAAGAATTATGGACCGAAAGAGGCTCTCCATTGAAATTTCATATGGAAGATCTTACCGAGAAAGTTCGAAATGCTCTGAAAGACACACATGATGTGGAATATGCAATGCGGTATAAAAATCCCTCAATTGATGACAAACTAGCAAGTTTTGAGAAGAAAGGTTATAAAGAGATTATCTTAATGCCTGTATTTCCGCAGTATTCTTCTGCAGCAAATGGTTCCTTTTTAGACTATGCATTAAAAAAAATATCTAAATGGAATGTTATTCCATCTGTTAAAACAGTTGGTCAATTTTATGATAATGATGACTTTCTGGAGGCTTTTAAGGAGAATATCATAAAATTTGATCTGGAATCTTACGATAAAGTTATCTTTAGTTATCATGGCTTACCTATGAGCCAACTAGATGCCACCTATAGCAAGGGAAGATGCAATGATAGAAACTGCACAAATGGCGTAAGTGGTGATAATCACCATTGTTACAGAGCTACCTGTTACGAGACAACAAAACTTTTGTTAGATAAATTGGATATCGATGACGAGAAAACGATTACTGCCTTTCAGTCGAGATTAAGTTCAAATTGGGTTGAGCCATTTTCTGACAAAGTAATTGAAGAATTTGCTGAAGACGGAGCTAAAAATATTTTAGTTATATCGCCTTCTTTCACAGGAGATTGTCTGGAAACAATATTTGAAATTGGCGTGGAGTATGAGGAACTATTCATTGAAAAGGGTGGTCAAAAGCTAGATTATGTACCATCTCTCAATTCCAACGATAATTGGGTAAAATGTATTGAGGGAATAGTAAGGAGACTATGATGAGAGAAACTTTAGAATTACAAAAAAAAGCATTTATAAAAGATGGTCAACCTACATACAACCAAAGAGTGGATAGATTAAAAAGATGTATGGCTCTCATTGAAACCCATGATGACCAAATTGTAGAAGCACTAAATCAAGATTATAAAAATAGATCGCATCATGAAATAAGAACGTCCGAAATCGATCAAAGCATAAGGAATCTTGGTTTTACTATTAAGAATCTTAAAAAGTGGATGAAGCCTTCAAGAAGATCTTCATCTTTTGGAACAGGCCTGATGGGGGCAAAAACTATAATGAAACCTATGCCATTAGGAAGTGTAGGAGTAATAGCTCCATGGAATTTTCCTGTGGGAATGGTATTCTATCCAGCCGCTTCTATTCTTGCTGCTGGAAACAGAATCATTGCAAAACCATCTGAATTTACTCCCTGTACTTCGCAAGTTATGAAGGATGCGGTTGAAAAATATTTTGATAAATCAGAGTTTGCAATGTTTCTAGGAGGGCCGGAAGTTGGAGCAGAATTTACTTCTTTGCCTTTTGATCATCTTCTTTATACGGGTAGCAATAGAGTAGCTAAAAAGGTTTTAGCTAATACAGCTAATAATTTAGTTCCTACAACTCTAGAACTTGGTGGTAAGAGCCCCACTATCATATCTGAGGATGCAGATCTAAGCCTTGTAGCAAAAAGAATTATGTTTGTTAAAACATTAAATGCAGGACAAATCTGTTTATCGCCTGACTATGTTTTTTTAAAAAGAGGGCTCGAAGATCAATTTATAAATGAACTCAAAAATGTATTTGGTGATTTCTATCCAAATGGTAATGAAGATGATTACACATCAATGGTGAATGAACATCATTTCAATAGAATGAAATCTTATATCGAAGACGCTAAATCTAAAGGGGCAGATGTAATCAGCTTGGGTAATTTTGATTCAGAGCCTAAGGATACTATGACAACTAAAGTGCTGATTAATGTAAATGATTCTATGCAAGTAATGCAAGAGGAGATTTTTGGACCTCTTTTACCTATAATGCTGTACGACGAATTGTCTGAAGTTGTTGATTATATAAATGCTCACGATCATCCATTAGGTCTTTATTTTTTTGGTAATAAAAAATCAGAGCAAGATTTTGTGATTGATAATACACGTTCTGGAGGTGTCACCATTAATGACACTATGTTTCATTTAATGCAATCTCATCTTCCATTTGGTGGGGTAGGTCCGTCTGGATATGGTTATTATTTTGGTTATGAAGGATTTCTAAATTTTTCTAATTTAAGAGGAATTTATTATCAAACAAACTCTGATGCTGTACTTTCTGTACTGCGTCCACCAAGAGGAAAAGCATTTGGAATCTTCTCGAAGATAATGAAGAAGCTCAGTTGAATACTTTTTTAAACAAAATATCCTTTAGATATCTTTTTCGTAAAGGCACCAAAAAGCTATCATCTTTAACTATTCTTACGACCTTAGGCATTGGCATTGGAACAGCAGTATTAATTGTTGTGCTCTCAATAATGAATGGTTTTGAAAGGGAGTTGCAAAATAGGATTCTTGGAGTAATTCCACATGTAACACTAGAAAAGGAAAATGGTTTTAATGAGCTGGAAAAGGTAGTTGAAGAATTAAAGGAACAACCAGGTGTAATTGATGCTGCTCCACATTTATCGACTCAAATTGTTATAAACAATGGAAATATTTCTAAGGGAGTAAATTTAAAAGGCACTTCAATAGATTCTGAAATTACAATAATCCCTCAAAATATGATGCTTGGTGATATGGAAGACTTAAAAAAAGGTCCAAACATTATTCTTGGCGAAGCTTTAGCTTACGATTTAAATGTTGTGCCCGGAGATAGGGTTAAACTTCTAAATATTAACGAATCCAATCCTCTTGTTGGTATCCCAAGAATAGTGTCTTTTGAAGTTTCAGGTATATTCTCAGTTGGTTCTGAAATAGATCAAAGCTATGCACTTATAGACAATAATCTCTTTAAAAAACTAATAAAACCAAAAAATGGAGAAGGTATTGAAATCAGGGTGAATGATGTACTTACAGCTAGAGAAACAGGAAGAGATTTGGCTAGAAGCTTAGGGAGCGAAGGATACATAAGGCTATCAAGTTGGGATCAGCTTTATGGGGGCTTATTTAGGGCTGTTCAGCTTGAAAAAATAATGGTGTCTCTATTGATGTCATTAATACTTTTGGTTGCCATTATTAGTTTGTTGATATCCATTAATAATCTTATTAGAACCAATGAAAAAGAAATTGCAATTTTAAGAACAATGGGCTACTCAAAAGGCCAAATTCAACAAATATTCCTTCAACTTATTTTTACTGTGGGTGTGATTGGTATATTAATAGGGAACATCTTAGGTTATCTGTTTGCTTCAAATATTACCGAATTTTTGCTCTTCCTATCTCAGGCTTTTGATATATCAATGCTGGATGTCTATTATCTGGATTATTTTCCTTCTATAGTCCAAATTGATCAAATACTATTAATTAATGTTGTTACTTTCTTTTTATTGATGCTCTTTGGTTTTATACCAGCAAGAAAGGCAGCAAATACAAATCCGATTAACATAATTAACCACTCATGATTAAAGTAACTAATCTTGCTAAAATCTATAAAGATAAATCTTCAAAGCAAGAAGTATTCAGTAGGCTTTCATTTAATTTTAATAAATTTGGCTCATATAGCATTGTTGGGCCCTCGGGATCAGGAAAAACAACATTTCTAAATTTATTGTCTGGCTTAGATGGCTTTAATAGTGGATCCATAAATATAAATGGCATGGAATTACATAAAGCTACTGCTGAGGCAAAGAGCAATTTGAGAAAAATGCTTTTTGGCTTTGCTTACCAGTTTCATTACCTGCTTGAAAATCTAACAGTTTTTGAAAATTGTCTGGCCTGTTGTTTCGGAAAAGATGATGGTTCAATTGATACAATTCTCAAGAATCTAAAAATAAGCCACATAAAAGATAAGTTTCCTTCAAATATATCTGGTGGAGAAAAACAAAGAGCATCTATCGCAAGAGCACTAGCAAGAAAGCCCAAGATACTTATTTTAGATGAGCCAACGGGAAATTTAGATCAGTTTAATAGCTCGGTTATTCAAGACTTTATACTAAATTATGCGAGTAAAAATAAGTCTCTTGTTATATATGCAACTCATGATATTTCTTTTGCAAAAAGGGCAGATAAAATGCTAGAAATAAGAAATAAAGGGCTTGTTTAGTTATGAAGAAATCTCTCTACTCTAGACTTATTGGCTATACCCTTAAATATAAGGGGCTATTCTTTTTAAGTATTGGTGGATTCCTTTTGTTTGCAGTTGCGGATATTTCAGCTGTTGAATGGCTTAAACAAGTAATTGCTTATATAAATGAAACTAGTACAAATTCTTTTAATCCACTCTATCTGGCAGTTTTTCTGGGGGTTATTGCTGTCATTAGAGGAATAGGCTTCTATGTTGGTAATTATTTTATGGCAAACGTAGGTCTAAAAGTTGTACATAATCTCAGAAGAGACCTTATCAAAAGCCTTCTCTATCAACCAATGAGCTTCTTTGACCAAGCTTCTAAAGGGGAAATTGTTAACAGAATAATATTTACAACAAACCAAATAACTGGAGCAGCCACAAATGCTCTAAAAATTATTGCTAAAGAAGGGTTTTTGTTGATTGGATTGTTTGTTTATTTACTTTATTTAAGCTGGAAACTAACTCTAGTTATTCTTGTTATTGCTCCTCTGATTGCGGTAATAGTGGCAATTGCTGGTAAAAGATTAAGAAGGGTGGCTCGTAAAATTCAAGACGTTATGGGACAAGTTACTCAAGTGAGTAATGAAATAGCTTTAGGGGCAAAAGAAATTAAATCGTTCAGTAATGAAAGTGGCGAAGAAAAAAGATTTGAAGAGGCAAACGATGAGAATCTAAAACAAAACCTCAAGATGGAAAGTACGGGCAATCTAACTACACCTCTCATACAGATTTTTGTAGCTTTTGCCTTGGCTGCCATGAGTTATCTTGCTCTTACTAATTTAGAAGAGCTAAATCTACCCTCTGAATCATTTGTGGCATTCTTTACTGCAGCAGGCTTAATGGCGAGGCCCATCAGACAGTTATCAAGCTTAAATGCAGTTATACAGAGGGGGTTGGCTGCAGCTGAAGATATTTTCTCTGCAATTGATAGAGCTCCTGAAAAGTACAACGAAGGTTTGGAGATAAATAAAGATCTAGAAGGGGATGTTTCTATTGAAGATGTTTCATTTTCTTATTCTGAGGAGGGTGATCCAGTTTTAAAAAATATTTCTATTAATGTTAATAAGGGAGAGACAATTGCATTAGTTGGAAAGTCTGGAAGTGGTAAATCAACAATAGTTAATCTTTTGAATCGATTTTATGACAATTATGAAGGCAAGATTAAAATTGATGGTTACGACATTAAGAAAGTTAAGCTAAAGGATCTAAGAAGATCCATTTCTTTTGTATCGCAAGATCCTACTTTATTTAATGATACGGTGAAAAACAACATAGCTTATGGAATGCCAGAAGTTACAGATACAGCAGTTTTTCAGGCAGCTCGTGAAGCGAATGCTTATGAATTTATAATGGCTTTGCCGGAGGGTTTTGATACAGTCATAGGCGATAGTGGTGATTTGCTTTCTGGTGGAGAAAAACAGAGAGTTGCAATTGCAAGAGCGCTATTAAAACAATCATCAATTCTTATTTTTGATGAAGCAACATCAGCATTAGATAATGAATCTGAGAAAGAAATTCAATCTGCAATAGAAAAAGCATCGAAAAATAAAACAACCTTTGTAATAGCTCATAGACTTAGTACAGTTGAAAAAGCAGACAAAATTTGCGTTCTTGAAAATGGAGAGATAACGCAAACAGGTACTCATGAAGAACTAATTAAAGAGGAGGGTCTTTACCATACTCTGCAAGGAAAACCTGAATTAACTGATGAGATAAAAATAGAAGAAGTTGTAGATGATTTTGTGCCAACGATAATAAATGAGGAAACTAGCTTCTGGAACGAAATGAATTTCAGAAACATTGCTCTC